>JBDTDX010000268.1:0-7800 GCA_039922815.1 Granulicella sp. | reverse complement strand
CGCGGGCGCGGGCCGAGGGCTCTTTGGGGAGCGCGGCGTCGCGCAGGGCGGAGATGATGGAACCGTCGGCGTCGTTAGCGAGGTCAAGGGTGACGGACTCGGTCTGGGCGTTGACGGGCTCGATATACGGCATGGCGTCATTCGAGGCCGCGATTCGTTCATGGGCCTTCTGGCGCTCGTTGATGGTGAAGGCCGCCATTAGAAGGATTGCCACGGCAAGCGTGTAGAAGACGATGCGCTGGTAGCGGGGGATCATGGCGTCGCTCCCGTGGTTGGAGTGGGTTTGGGTGCAGGCCGGGGCGCTGGAGCAGGGAGGGTGGTATCACGCCAGAGAAGGATGGCGGCGGCGAGGGTGTTCGCGACGCGCTGCTGGTAGGTGGCGTCTGTGGGCGGAAGGGACTTTTGGCCGGATAAGGCGAGCGGCGCGATCTCGATGGCGATGGCTGGGCAAGTGAGGTTTTCGAGTGGGCGGATGGCCGCGCGCGTGAGCAGAACGGGCAGCTTCGCACGAAGGAGCGACAGGCCGAGATCGTTGGCGAGGCGCTGGCTCTGGGGGAGGTAGGGGCTTTGGGCGCTATCCCATGCGAGCGGGAAGTTTGGGTTGTAGGCTAGCCCGGAAGGCGTGAGCGTCGAGGTGGCGAGGTGGATGCCTGATCCAATCGCGGTGGCGTGCAGAACGATGCAGGCGGCGGGATGCAGGTGATTGGCGAGGCCGGCGCGCTGGTCCGTGGTGAGAAGAGGGTTGGTTGCGGGCAGCTCCGTCTCGCGGGTGGAGACGACGGTGAATCCTTCCGCGGTGAGGAGGGATTTAAGGCTCGCAGCGAGACTCAAGGTGATATTTTTTTCGGGCTGGCCGTTGAGGGACGCGCCATTGTCCTGACCTCCGTGTGCGGGATCGAGGACGATGACGTTTCGGTTGATGTAGGGGGTTGCGGGTGGGGTGGGGCTTTGGGCAAGTGCAGTTGCGCCGAGAAGGAGTGCAGCGCCAAACCCGAAATACAGGGGGACCTTGCTGCGCTGAAAATGATGGCGTGAAGTTGGTTCTAGAGGGCCTAGATGAAGAGATCCTGACGGTAACGTAAGCCGCCCCAGAACCTGGGCGAGGCGGCGTACGGTTTGGTGGTGGGATGGGATCAAGGGGTGGCTTGGAAAGCTGTCTAGTCGAGGGCGTAGATAGCGAGCCCGCTGAGGAGCTTCGGGTAAAAGTCTGTGGACTTCTGCGGCATGACGTCGCCCGAAAGGGAGATATCGCGGAGTTGGTCGAGGGTAATGGGACGGATGAGGAACGCGATGTTGGCGTCTCCACTGGCGACAAGTGCGGTGGCTTCGTCAGCCTCGCGGATGTAGCGAACATTGCCAAGGCGGGTGATCGTCTCCTGATCGAGACCGAGGAGCTTGTCGAGAATGATGCGGTGAAGCTGGACGACATCGAGCTGGGCCTGTCGGGGGGAGATGTCCTTGAGGGCCGCCGCGATGATCTCGGGCTTGGCGGTGAGCAGATAGTTGCCGTCGCCAGTCGCCGCGATGAAGGCTGTCTTTTGGGAGGTTGAGAGCGCGGAGAGGTCCGGGCTGGCGAGCTCCGTGATATCAAAGAAGGCGCTGGCGCGGGTGATGAAGTCGGGTGAGCTGAAGTTGGGAAGGCCGCTGACGACGCGGTGGGTAGGCAGGATGGTGATGCCTGGAGCGTCCATGTTGACGAAGGTCATCATCATGGCGGCCTCAGGAAAGGGAGGCGCGGGGAGATGGCCGGGGCTGAGCTTTTCGTCCTCGTCGCGAGGCTGGTTGAGCGGCAGCTTGAGCTGGGCGGAGCGCTCCTTGGCGTAGGCAACCGAGGTCTCGTAGCGGTGGTGGCCGTCGGCGATGATGAGCTTCTTGTCGGCCATGGCAGTGACAATCAGGTTGATGATCTTCGGGTCGGTAAGCTTCCAGACGCGATGGATGACGCCGTACTCATCGGTGATGGCGAGGTCTGCGGGGGTCGTGTCGGCACCGTTTTTATCTGCGCCGAAGATGAGCTTTTCCGCGGTAAAAGCGGGGTCGGAGTAGAGCATGTAAATCTGCTCGCAATAGGCGCGGGTGGCCTTGAAGAGAGCGAGACGGTCGGATTTGTGTTTGGGGAAAGTCTGCTCGTGGCGGTAGACAACCTTGTCGGCGTAGTCGTAGAGATGGCCGAGGGCGATGAAGCCGCGGCGCTCGCGGACTTCCTCAGTGCCGGGGACGGTATAGGTCTGGGAGTAGCCGTAGAGGGCTGGCTCGGCCTCTTCCATGAGGATGCGTTCTTTGCGCCACGCATTCAAGGTTTCAGCGGCGCGGGTGTAGACATTGTGGGCCTGTTCGCCTGCGGGCAGGAAGTCCTGCGCGTCGGTGTCGGAAGGCTCTTTTTTGCCAAGGATGACGCGGATCAGGTTGTAAGGGCTGGTGTCGTAGTAACGCTGCTGCATCTCCGGCGAGATCTTGTCGTAGGGCTGGGTGACCACATCTTCCATGTGGACTCGGGCAGGATCGTAGCGAAGGGCGCGGAAGGGATAGATACGGGCCATGCGGTGTCGTTTCTCCGTAGTGTTTGCATCGATTGTACGGGTTTAGGGTGACGAGCAGAAGAAGAGGCTCTCCCGAATGCGAGGTCAGGGGTTCTGATCGCAGGGGGTGACTTTGGCGACGAGCTCCATTTTGTCGTTGAAGCAGGCAAACTTCATTTTGCCGGTTGCCGTGGGCGCTTCGGGAAAGGTGTGGTGTGGGCCTTCAAAGCTGCGGGTGTTGGTGATCGGCGTCCAGCGATCGCGGTAGTAGAAGTTGTTTCCGGGGTATCCGCCGAGCAGGACGGTGTAATTGGGGTCGGCGCAGCCGAGTGGAGAGGCTGGGCAGTTCATCACGGAGAAGATGGACTGTCCTGTCGGCCATGGCAAGTTCTCCATCTGGCCGAAATTGGCCCAGGGAAAGCCGCCAAGGGTGTAGCCGTTTGGAGGATGCCGTGTGCCGCCAAGACCAGCATATTGATGAAGGAGCGACGGATTATTGTAGGATGCCGGATTGGTCGATTGGCCAGCGGAGAATCTCTGGTCGAGATACGGACCTGTTCCTTCGCTGCGCAGAGTCATGTCTGCGTAGGGATTAAAGACTTGAAGGCCAAGGTGCTGGCCTACATATCCGGCGGCATAGTCGTTTGGCTCCTCGACCGTACCGCCGATCGGCAGCGGCAGGGCATTGGGTTCAAGGCGCAGGATCGGATTATCGGGCAGCGTTGGCGGAGACTTCGAATAGTCTTTGAAGTCCAGAACCTGGGCCTCGTAAAAAAGGTTGAATCGGGTGTTGCCATAACCGGTGTCGCCAATGGTTACGGTTGCTTTGCTGGTGGCTGACGTGTGGCCGGTACTGCTGGCCTGGCTGCAATAGATGGTGTCTGGCGGAGCGTTGGGTGTGATGTAGGTGTTGGTGCATTGGCCGTTGAAGGCGGGATCGTCCGAACCGCTGATGGTGATGACGGGAAGGTTCGCGAACAAGGGGAAGTTACTGGTATTCGTGTCGGTAAGAGTGAGGGTGACGATGCCTTTCGTGTTGACGATGGGCGCTGTGGTCGCATTGACCTGCATAGTCATCTGTGCGGGATTGACCTGTCTAGATCCCGAGGATTGAAACTGAACGGCCCAGCAGGTGTGTTCGTCCTTGCAGCCGAGGGTATCGAGCACGTAGCGAAGGCCATTGTGATTAGGAGCGTCGGGCGTGCCGAAGGTGTTGGCCTTCAACTCGATGCCCATGCAGCCGGTTTTGCCGTTGACGACAAACGATCCCGCAGGATGCCTTACACGGGCCGCATAGGTCACGTTGAAGTGATGTGCCTGCTTGCCGGGCGCGACGGCGACGATGATTGCGGCTTCATGAAATCCGTCGTTGGCCGTTCCGGCGAAACAGCCGATTTCGCCAATCGCTGGTGTGCCTGAAACCGCATAAAAATCGACCATGGAATTGGTGGTCGTGACGGAAGCGTTGCTGGTGGAGGGCAGAATCGGCGGATCGATGGTGGTGGTGAGTGTTCCCCACGAGGTAGCGAGGTGCTTGACGCTGGCTCCGCAGCCGAGGGTGAACTGAGTGACATCGGGAGGATTGGTGGCGGGCTCCTGGGCTCTGGTCTGAGCCGTGATGCAGCCCGACGTGACGAGGCTTGTGGGGGTGGTGTCGATGAGCATGCGTCCTGCACCCTGCGTTCCATTGGCCCGAAGCGGTTGCAGGTGGAGCCGGGTATTGCTGGGATCCACGCTGGTAATTGTGGCTGCAAAGGCGGGCGGGCCCGCCTCACCGCCGTTTGCTGCTAGAACCTCCAGGGCTTCGTCCGATGCGGCGCGCTGTCCACCGCGTCCAAAGACATAGGCATAGAGGCCCTGGACATCGCCAATACCGTTCTTGTTGACCGTGATGTTGAAGCCGGTGGTGATTCCTGCGCTGGGAGAAAACTTGTTCAGCCTGAGTGCAGCACTTGAGGTCCAGCCCTGCGCCTTCGCGTTCCACGCTGGATTGCCGATGGAGTATCCCGAAAACAGGTCGATTTGACTGATGAGTGCGCAGTCGTAGGCGTTGATGTGATTGAAGCACTCATCGGTCCAGGGTGTTGCGAGGGCATAGGGTCCCCCGGTCAGATCGACTGAGAGGTTGCGATTGCCTCCTCCCCTGCGGTCGTTGAGGCGGCCGCCAGCTGGTATGACGGCGGGGGAGTTGCGCTGATCGTAAAACTGTATTTGTTCGCGCTGAGGAGAGTAATCGGGCGGAACCTCGACGACGCAACCCGTGATCGCACAGACTGAATCAGCAAAGGCACGGATGATGCTGTCGTAGGTCGCTGGGCTGCTCCGGCTGTTCAGCGCATGGATGGGGCTGGGGGAAATTGCCTGCGAAGGCTGCGGCATCTGTGCGCCACAGAGAGCCGTGGGCAGGAAGAGCGTCGAAAGCAGAAGAACTTTGCGCATCGTGAGGACCTCGAACATTACGGACTGGTGGAGACGCATTGCAATCATGGTATGCGGAAGGGTGCGCGATGGAGCAACGGAATAGCTCTGTGTGCCATCCAGACCATGCAGAGGCGGGTACTTCAAGAGATGTCAGAGTTTTGTCATCCTTTCAACATTTGTGACGTTCGATGGATTGAAGTGTGCGCTGCGGTGTAATCTGCGAGCGTGGGCTGGCAGATACGTTGGCTGGAGTTTTGCGGGAATGCGGGTCTGGGTGGGATCCCGAGGGTATTGTGGTTGGATTATGAACAAATCAGGCGGGCGGACAGGACGAAGTTTGGGACGGCGGACTCGCATCGTGGCCGTGGCTGCCCTGTGGCTGCTGAGTGCGGCGTGGTGCCGTGCGCAGGAGAACCCGCTGGATCAGGTGCATACCCAGGCGCCGCCACCCCCTCCAAAATCGCCTGAAGATTCAAAGCCGATTATCAAGGGAGCCGATAATGCAGCGGCCCTGGCAACGTCGCGACGGGATGCTCGCATCCGCGTGGACGTCAATCTGGTGCTCGTGCCCCTGACCGTAACGGATACGCTGAACCGCCTGGTAACGGGATTGGAGCGGGAAAATTTCTACATTTACGACAACAACATTCCGCAGAAGATCACCAGCTTTTCAACCGATGATGCTCCGGTGACGATCGGCATTATCTTCGACCTGAGTGGAAGCATGTCCTCCAAGTTTGTGCGCGCGAGGAAGGCGTTGAGCGAGTTTTTGCGGACCTCAAATCCGCAGGACGAATATTTTGTGGTTGGCTTTAACGATCGCCCCGCCGTAATCGTCGATTACACGTCCGACATAGACGACGTGGAAGCGCGGATGGTGATGCTGAAGCCCGAGAAGCGGACTGCGCTGATTGACGCGATCTATCTCGGGGTCAACAAGTTGCAACAGGCGAAGTACGAGAGGAAAGCGCTCTTGATCATCTCGGACGGCGGCGACAACCGCAGTCGCTATACGGAAGGGGAGTTGCGCCGGGTGGTGCGTGAGAGCGATGTGCAGATTTATGCCATTGGCATTTTCGACGCTTACGCTCCGACCCCGGAGGAACAAACCGGGCCTGCGCTGCTGACCGATGTGTGCGACATGACGGGGGGACGAATGTTCCGAGTGTCGGATCTGGCCGACCTGGGTGATATTGCATCGAGGATCAGTGAGGAGCTTCGCAACGAGTATGTGATCGGGTTCCGGCCGTCGGAGGTGAAGGAGGATGGAAATTGGCGTAAATTGAAGGTGCAATTGGTTCCGCCACCGGGACTGCCACCGTTAACCGTACACAGTCGCCAGGGGTACTATGCACCTTCGCAGTAAACGCTACGGGCCGCGCATGCTCGCGGGATGGGTTGGAGTGCTGTTGCTCGGAGCCACGACTGGTTTCGCGCAGCAACGACCGGCACAACCGCAGAGCACCATACCGGATTTGACCGTCGACCACGATCCGGTGGCGTCGCCCGATCCGGATACGTCAGCGCAGGCCACCGACAGTGGAGCGCAGGCAGCATCGACCGCCGCGAACATCGGCAAGGGCGCAAACGGGAAGTACACGCTGCGCGAGGATGCCTACGAGGTCCGGTTGGACGCTACGGTACTCGATTCCAATGGCAAGTCCGTACAAACGTTGGATAAAGATGCGTTTCATGTGTACGAGGACGGGGTAGCGCAGACCATTGCGGGGTTTCGTCATGAGGACACGCCGGTGTCGCTCGGGATCCTGATCGACAGTTCTGGCTCGATGTATGACAAGCGCGCTGCCGTCGAGCAGGCTTCGCTGGACTTCGTGAGGTTATCGAATCCTGCGGATGAGGCGTTTCTGGTGGACTTTAGCTGGGAGGCGTTCATCGATCAGGATTTTACGAGCGATCCGAACAAGCTGCAGCAGGGATTGAGTTACATCAAGTCGAGCGGCGGGACCGCCATCTATGACGCGCTGGTGGCTTCGGCCGATTACCTGACGAAGAACGCGAAGCATACAAAGCAGGTGCTCCTGGTTGTGACTGATGGCGAAGACAACGCCTCGAGCGCGTCGCTCGAGCAGGCAATCCGGAGAATTCAGGATCTCAACGGGCCAGTTATTTACAGCGTTGGTCTGTTGTTCGGACAGGACACGGACAAGCGGGAATCGCGCCACGCACGGCGGGTGCTGGAGACGCTTTCGGAGCAGACGGGAGGCGTTGCATACTTCCCGAAATCGCTCAAAGAGGTCGATTCGATCGCGGCTGTCGTGGCCCAGGATATCCGAACGCAATACATGATTGCGTATCGCTCGACGAAGTCTCCGGCGCTGGGCGGCTATCGCGAGGTTCATGTTGAGGCGAAGGCGAAGGGCTTCAGCCACCTGACGGTAAGGACGCGGAGTGGCTATTTTCCCCAGGTCGAGAAAAAGGACAGCGCGCCCGGCGGGATGACGAATACAACGAAGCGCCCCTGACCTGCAGCACGGCAAGCATGGTTCTGTGGAAGCAGTGAGGGGATGTTACATGTTCGGATTGAGCGAAGAGCAACTGCAGTTGCAGCGGGAGGTGCGGACGTTTGCAGCGCGGGAGATCGCGCCCCATGTGTCGGAGTGGGACGAGACGAGTACCTTTCCGTCAGAGATCATCAAGAAGCTGGGTGCAATGGGCCTGCTGGGGGTGATCTTTCCTGAGTCGCTGGGCGGCGCGGGGCTTGGCTATGTCGAGTATGTGCTGGCGATTGAGGAGTTGTCGCGCGTGGATGGCAGCGTCGGCATGATCGTGGCAGCGCACAACTCCCTCTGCACAAATCACATCATGCTTGGTGGTAACGACGAGCAGCGGCAGCGATGGA
>JBDTDX010000267.1:0-3882 GCA_039922815.1 Granulicella sp. | reverse complement strand
ACGGCACCGCTTGCGGCTGCTGTGACTCTTCCGCTGACGGATACATTGTTTGCTGCTGCGGCTCAGGGTGGATCGCCGATGGCGGCTCCTCCGGCGAAGTTTGAGGTGTTCACGAACCAGACGATCGAGGGGCTGGTGAAGAGCCTGCAGGCGACGCCGGGTACGAAGACCCTGATTGATGTGGCGGCGATGCCGCTTGGGCTACAGATGGGGAGCGAGGAAAAGACGCCGTTTCCGGAGTTTGAATTTCATGCGCATCGCGACCATCTGTTTTTGATTCTTGAGGGCTCGACGCGCATAGAGGTTGGCGGCAAGCCGGAGGGTACGCACTCCGAAGCGGCGGGGCAATGGCATGCGCCGCGGTCTGAAGGTGCTACGTCGATTGCGCTGACGAAGGGCGAGATGCTGGTGGTGCCGCGGATGACGCCGCATCGCCGCGCCACCGAGGGTAAGGTGGTGTTTTTGATCGTGCACGCGACGACTACGTAGCGGGGAACGCGGGTTCCCACCAGGTGTGGGCGGGGAGCATGGGGTAGTAGAGCATGACGCGGATGGGGGTTGCGGGGGAGCCTGTGGAGAGGACCTGCGCGTAGGTGTTCATCTGCGGGGTGTAGGTTTCGCGTTCCTTTTGGAGGAAGGCTTCGAGGCCGGTGGAGCCGTGGGTGGTGGTTTTGAAGTCGATGATCCAGAGGTGGGTGTCGCCGGTTGCGAGTGGCGTTGCCGCTGCTTTGAAGATGCGGTCGAGACGGATGCTGGTGCGGCGGGGTTGATAGGCGGTGAGGGCGCGTTCGCTGGCGGCGTCGGGGTGTGCGGCGAGGAGCCACTGGCCTGTGGGGTCGGCGAGGATATTTTGTAACGCAATTTGAACTTTTTGTGCGAGGCGTTCGACCATGGCTGGCGGGAGGCCGTCGGCGCGGAGGATGGCGGCGATGCGCGGAAGCCATTGTGGGAGTGCGGCGGTGAGGGTGGTTGGGGTTTCGCCGGTGGCGATGCGCTGGGCGAGGAGTTCGAGGAAGGCGTGGACGGCGTTGCCGAAGGCGCGGGCGGCGAATCCGCCTTCGGGACGGGTGAAGGACTGGGCGGCGATGGGGCCTGGGTCTTCTGTGGGGATAGGTAGGGGCTTGAATTGGGCGAAGTGGTTGCGGAGGGCTTCGGTGGGTAGGCGGTGGAGTTGGGGTTTGGGTGTGGTGGCTGCGGCTGCGCCGATGGAGAAGAATGCGGGGGTCTCTCCACTGCGCTGCGCTTCGGTCGAGATGACGGAGTTCTGGGTGGGGGGGAGAGAAGCAGATCCCTCCGCTTTGCTGCGGGATGACAAGCCAAGAACGGAGGTTTGGAGTTGGTGTGCCAGGTTGGACTGCGACAGCTGGGATTGCGGGCTGGCGGCGAAGTGGGGTTCGGCGGCGGGCCATGCGGCGCGGAGGAGGCTGTCGGGATTGATGGAGAGGGTACCGTCGGTTTTGGTGGTGGGGGCGGCGAAGAGGTGGAGCTCTTCGCGGGCGCGGGTGCAGGCGACGTAGACGAGGCGTTTGCGCTCGGCGGCCTCGCGGGCGTTCTCGATGCTGCGGAGCCAGGCGTTGAGTTCGCTGGAGTCTTCGCCGCGGCCTGCGATGGGGGCTAGGAGGATGGGCGCGGAGTCGTGATCGGCGCTGTCGAGCTCGACCCAGTTGAGGAGGCGGCTGCGGGATGACTGGCCGCGGCGCTCGAGGGCGGGGACGATGACGACATCCCACTCGAGGCCCTTGGAGCCGTGGATGGTTATGAGATCGACGGCGTGGGGGTGCTCGGCGGGTTTGGCGTAGAGGCGTTTGAGGGCGGACTCGAGGACGGCGATATTCATTGTGCCGGTGGCGGTATCTTTTTCGATCTCGTCGAGGAGCTCGAGGTAGCGGAGGGCGTTGGCGGTGGCCTCGGCGTCGAGCCAGAGGTTGCCGCCGAGGGCGCGCCAGGTGCGTTCGACCCACTGGGCGGTGGTGAGGCGGGCGCGTTGTTTGGCGGCGGCGTCCATGACGAGCCAGAGGCGTTCGAGGCGCTGGCAGCCGTCGGCGGAGAGGAGGTCGCCGCGCTGTTGGAATAGGTCGGAGATCGTGGTTTTCTTGTGGGCTTCGTCGTCGGTGCCGGTGAGGAGGTGGAGGTCGGTGAGGGTGAGGCCGCACCAGGGGGCGCGGAGGATGGCGAGCCAGGCGATGCGGTCGGCGGGGTGGAGGAGGGCGCGGGTGAGGGCGAAGAGGTCGAGGACTTCGAGGCGGTCGGCTAGGGGTTCGATCTCTACGGCGCGGTAGGGGATGGGGGCGGAAGGATTGTCGATCCCACCCTTCGCGGTGAGACTGCGAAGAATGGGGCACCCGGGGTCTTGCTCGGGAGGAGAGCTTTTTGTTGGGGCTTTGAGGGCGGCTACGATCTCGGCGAGGTGGGAGCGGGAGCGGACGAGGACGGCGATGGTGCAGTCGGGCTTGCGGGTGCGCCAGTGCTGGATGATGGTGCGGATGGTTTGGGCGTCGGCCAGGCGCTGGCTGGGCGCTTGGGTTGCGTCGTGGAGGGGGTGGGTGTGCCAGCGGCGGGATTCGGTTTCGAGCACGGCGGCGCGGGTGGGGGCGGCGGCGGCGAAGGGGACGTCTTCTGGATGGTCCGGCGCGACGGCGGAGGGGAAGAGGAGGCTGAAGTCGGCGTTGACCTGTTCGACGAGGGTGCGCTGGGAGCGGAAGTTGGCGGTGAGGCGGAGGGTGGTGAGGGGGAGGTCGCCGAGGAGGCCGGTGCGCATGGTGCGGACGAAGCGCTCGACGCGGGCCTGGCGGAAGAGATAAATGGATTGCTTGGGGTCGCCGACGAGGAAGACGGTTTGGGAGTGGCCGTCCCAGCCGCGGGTGAGGCGCTCGATGAGCTCGTACTGGCTGGTGGAGGTGTCCTGCATCTCGTCGACGAGGAGGTGCTGGAGCTTCATGCCGAGAGCGGCGGCTAGGTCGTCGGCTCCGTCGTCGGTGCCGAGGGCGGTGCGTGCGAGGAGGCCGAGTTCGGTGAAGTCGCACTGGTTGCGTTCGGCGAAGACGAACTTGAGCTCGACGAGGGCGTGGCGGAGGACGCGGAAGAGGGCGCGGGCGACCTCCCACTGCTCGCGGGGGTATTTGGCAGGGGGCAGGGCGCGGGCGGCGCGGAAGGCTTCGAGGAGGGAGTCGGCGTCTTCGCGGTTGGATAGCTGGTCGAGGATGCTACAGAGGGTGGCGTGGTGGGAGTGCTTGCGGTCGTAGTCGAAGCCGATGGTTTTTTTGTTGATGCCCTTTTCTTTGCGCCAGGTGGTGGATGCGGTGACGAGGAGATGGATGAGGGCTCGCCAGTGATTGAGATGTTTGGCGGTGGCCTCGGGCGCGGTGTGGATGCCTGCGCAGAGGGCGATGGGGGAGGGTGCGCCGTTGTAGCCATCGGCGTGGCCGAGGGTGGCTGCTAGCTGGGTAAGGTCGGCGAGGACGTCGGTGGGGATGGATTGGGCGAGGCGGTTGAGGCCGGTGCAGATGGCGCGGTCGAGGGCGGCTTCGAGCTTGGGGAGGATGGTAGCGTCGAGGGCGGCGTCGGTGAGCGCGGAGCCGGTGAGGGGGATAAGCTCACCCCACTGGTCGCGGAGGGCGAGCATCTGGGCGAGGAGGGTTTCGCACTCGGCGAGGTTGCCGTCGCGGTGGAGGAGGAGGTTGCGGAGGGCGGCGTCGAGGACGGGATCGGGGCCGCCGAGAAGTTGGAGGGTGCGGCGGGCGGCTTCGCGGTGGAGGGGGTTGGCGTCGAGGACGGGGGCGAGTTGGCCGCCGGAGCCGGAGAGGACGGGGAGGGAGCGGGCGATCTCGGCGCAGACGGAGTCGATGGTGCGGATGCGGAGGCGGTGGGGGTTGTCCTGAAGGT
>JBDTDX010000266.1:0-5037 GCA_039922815.1 Granulicella sp. | reverse complement strand
TGGTGGGAATGTTGTCCTTCATCAGCTCCCAGGCGGTTAGTCGCGCCCCTTGCAGAAAGGGACGCGTCTCGTCGGCCAGGACGTCAATCTTGTGGCCGCGCTCAATCGCTGCCCGGATCACGCCCAGCGCTGACCCATATCCACAGGTAGCGAGCGCGCCCGCGTTGCAATGGGTCAAAACCGTGCCTGTCTGCGGCATCAGCGCCGCACCATGCGCGCCCATCAGCTTGCAGGCTGCAATGTCCTCGTCGTACATCAGCCTGGCCTCTTCGACGACGGCCTTCTTGATCATGTGGATGGTGGCTCCGCCAGCAGCGAGGCGGTTATACAGATCGCGGATGCGGCCAATCCCCCAGAAGAGATTGACAGCGGTGGGGCGGGTGCTGGCGAGGGTGTCGCAGATGACATCGACTTCTGCGGTCAGTTCGTCCAGGTTGGTCACGGCGCTCCGCTCGATACCGATGGCAACGCCCATGGCAGCGGAGACGCCTATGGCCGGTGCTCCGCGGACGATCATGTCGCGGATGACGGTGGCGACCTGCTTGTAGTCGGTCGCGAGGACGTAGGTTTCCTCGAGAGGAAGCTTGGTTTGATCGAGGAAGTTAACGCCGGTAGGGAGCCATTCGAGGGTGGGAATCATGTCTTATCTAGTTTATCGCGGATGGGATAGGGCAATGTGCGCTGCTCTCACATCGCTGGCTGTGAAGAGTGCATGGAAGGGAGCGTTGCTGGCGGCGGCTTCGATATTCGCCCGGCCACCTTGCTCGCGGTCCACCAGGCATAGGACGCCGTCGACGATCATGCCTGCCTCGCGGACAGCTTCGATAGCGAGAATGGTAGACCCCCCGGTGGTGCAGACATCGTCCACAACGATGACATGCGCCCCCGCTCGGTTGAAGCCCTCGATGCGACGGCCGGTTCCGTGAGTCTTCTCCGCCTTGCGAACGAGGAAGCCATGAAGGAGCTTCGGCGCTTCTCCTTCGGATTCGTCGAGTTCCATCTCCACGGCGAGAGCGACAATCTCGGCATGATCGGCGGCAGCCCATGCACTGGCGCTGGCCGTATTCGAGACCAGTGGATCGGCGCCCATGGTGAGACCGCCGACGGCCTCGGCCAGCGGAAAGCGCTCGCGGATCAGGTCGTAGAGGAGCAAGCCTGAGAGACGGCCGCCTTCGGCATGAAGCGTTGTGGTGCGACAGTCGATGTAATAGTCGCTACGCTTACCGCTGGCAAGCAGGAAGTCGCCGAGCTTGAAGGAGTGCGTTGCGAGCAGGTTGAGCAGGGAGGTGCGGTCGTCCTGGGGCATACTTTGATTGTAACGAAGGCCGCTAGCGCGCCAAACGGTCGAGATGCCGGTATCCGCCTGTGGCTATAAACAAGACCAGAAATACCGATAGGTTATAGCTGCTATGGACAAGCGTGGAGCATGCGAGCGAACGCGTACGGATGCGCACCACTGTCAGCACCAGCGAGACGGCTCCGAGCAACAACACAGCCGTCCATGTGTAGCCAAGTTGCTGAGCATGCAGCAGGCCGAAGAGGGCGCTCGTCACGACACTTGAGAGGACGATGGCTGGCATGCTTCGAAACGCCATGTTGCCCGTATCCGGCGCGAGCCCGGCGGACCGTTCCTCGCGCAGCGCGAAGATGTGCTCAGGCGGCTGCTCGTCGCGCATGCGGGCAAGCGAGAACTGGACTGTGTAGCGCAGCCATGGTCCCAGCCAATCGAACGCAATCGTAAACGCAGGCAGCAGGAAACCTCGAAAACAAATCTCCTCAAATAACGGGGCGAGCAGCGTGCCGAAAAGAGTAACTATCCAGATGTCTGAGGCCGAGCGAAAAAAGTTGTCCATCGGCACAGACTTCGGCATGGAGATCAGGCTGGAGATGGCCTGCACCGTCCAGCCTGTAAGGATACCGAGTGGAATCAGCTTTCCGGCAAGACGCAGTGCCGTCGCGCCATGCCATTCAATTCCGGCAAGAAAGCTGCGATGCCAGAGGAGAGGAAAAAGAAACCAGCAGATCGCCAGCGTCGCCAGGTAAGTAGCCGCCTCTGCTCCCAGCAGGCGCTTGGGATGCAGAAGGGCTGTGCTCGTGCCTCCATGCAGCACCGGAACCAGCAGGACGACCTGCGAAAGCATCAGGAACAGTCCCGCAATGGCGAGCAGCAAAAAAGTGTGGCCGAGATGGGGAACGCGGCTGGAAGGACGCTCGTAGCTATCTCCGGGGAGAGGTTCGGTTGCAGGCGTCCACTCGCCTACTTTGATCTCGTCCGCTTGGAATTCGTCCTGCCTGTCGTCGCTCATGCTTGCTTCTTGGGCCTTCCCACGGCTTTCTTAGCAGCTTTTTTCGGTTTGGCGGAGGCCGCAGCGGTGCGCGCTGTGGGCATCCCCGTCTTCTTTGCAGGCGCGATGAACTTGCCGCGTGCTTCCTTCTTCCGGTCTTCCGCTGCAACAATCTCTGCTGGCTGCGGGCCCGCATAACTGACGCCTGCGGTGTGATTAGTTGATTGCGGCTTGAGCGAGTAATGGCGGGCCAGAAAGCTGCCCGTGTGCGATGCAGAGACTGTTGCGACCTGCTCCGGGGTGCCGTGCGCGATTACGCGGCCGCCGCCCTCGCCGCCCTCCGGTCCCATGTCGAGCAGGTAGTCTGCATTGCGGATGATATCGAGATTGTGTTCGATGATGATGACCGTGTTACCCAGGTCCGTCAGCCGATGGAGCACTTCGAGCAGCTTGCGCACGTCATCGAAGTGTAAGCCGGTTGTCGGCTCGTCGAGCAGATACAGCGTGCGGCCCGTCTGCCGTTTTGAGAGTTCGCGTGCCAGCTTCATGCGCTGCGCTTCGCCGCCGGAGAGCGTGGTGGCCGACTGTCCGAGATGAATGTAGCCGAGGCCGACATCGACCAGCGTCTGCAGCTTGATCGCAACCGCCGGAATGTCTTTCAGAACGGGCAGGGCATCGGCGATAGGCAGGTCGAGCAGGTCGGCAATCGAATAGCCGTTGAACTTGACCGTCAGGGTTTCCTGATTGTAACGACGACCGTTACAGACATCGCAGAGCACGTACACATCGGGCAGAAAATTCATCTCGATGCGCCGCTGGCCTTCTCCCTGGCAGGCTTCGCAGCGTCCACCCTGCACATTGAAGGAAAACCGCCCCGGCTTGTAGCCGCGCTCGCGGGAGTCGGGCAGCATGGCGAAGAGATCACGCATCGCGGTGAAGACGCCGGTATAGGTCGCGGGGTTCGAGCGCGGTGTTCGCCCAATCGCGGACTGGTCGATCTGAATGACCTTGTCGAGTTGATCGATGCCACGCACCGTGCCGTGTTTTCCCGGTTCTTCGCGCGAGCCGTAAAGCACCTTTGCCAACGCGCGGTAGAGGATATCGTTGACGAGCGTGCTCTTGCCTGAGCCGCTTACCCCGGTCACTACCGTCATCACGCCCAGTGGGAAGTGTGCCGTGACATGCTGCAAGTTATGCGAGTGTGCGTCTTCGACGGTGAGCCATTTGCCCGTCAAGGGGCGCGGCTCAGCTCGGGCTACGATCTCGATCTTGCCCGCGAGATACTGGCCGGTCAGCGATTCCGGGGTGTCCATCACCTCCTGCGGTGTGCCGCTGGCGATCAGGTGGCCACCGTTTTTGCCTGCTCCGGGGCCGAGATCGAGTACATAGTCTGCCTTGCGAATCGTATCTTCATCGTGCTCGACGACCAGTACCGTGTTGCCGAGATCGCGTAATGATTCAAGTGCGGCGATGAGTCGCTGATTGTCGCGTTGATGCAGCCCGATGGAGGGCTCGTCGAGCACATATAAAACACCGCGCAGCTTCGATCCGATCTGGGTCGCCAGCCGGATGCGCTGGCCTTCGCCGCCTGATAATGTTGCCGCCGAGCGGTCCAGGGAAAGGTAGCCCAGACCGACGGCATTCAAAAATTCAAGCCGCTCAATCACCTCGCGCTGGAGGCGATCCGCGATAATGCGATCGCGGCCGGTAAAGTGCATTGCGTGTGCGCTGGTCAGCGCTCGCTCCAGAGGTAGTGCGGTGAAATCTGCAATGGACGCGGATTTATCGCCAAAGGGGACTGTAACCGCAAGCGACTCCGGGCGCAGTCGTTTTCCGTGGCAGCGTGGGCAGGTGGTCGCCGACATGAACTGCATCATGTACTCGCGATAGCCCTCGGACTTCGTCTCATCGAGATTGCCACGAAGGTAGGCAAAGATGCCGTGGAAGCCGGTGCGGCTGGATTCGGTCTTTGGCGGCCCATAGAGCAGCAGGTTCTGTTCCGCAACGGCCAATTCGGCGAAAGGCTTCTTGAGATTGATCTTGTATTTTTCCGCTGCAAGCTTGATGAGACGCAGCAGGTATTGCGAGGCCGAGCCCGGCCCCATCGCGCCGTCGAGCAGCGGCTTCGACCAGTCTGCAATCGTCTTCGCGGGGTCGAAGTCGTAGATGCTACCGAGACCGTGACATTCGGGGCAAGCTCCATAGTTTGAGTTGAACGAGAAGCTGCGCGGCTCAAGCCTTGGCACGTTGATCCCGCAATCGGGGCAGGCCATCGACGACGAATATAACGTCTCGTCCATGCCGTGAATGGCGATCAGCACCAGGCCATTCGCCATCTGCAATGCTTTGGTGACCGAGGTCTCCAGCCGTCGCGTATCGTAGATCGGAGCGGCTCCTGGAGCCGCGGCCGCCACGCCGGCAACCGGCTTCAGAATGATCCGGTCGACGACCGCCTCTACCGTGTGATTCTTTCGCTTTTCGAGTCGCATACCTTCCGTCAGCTCGGTCATCTCGCCGTCGATGCGCGCTCGAAAACCCTGCTGATCCAGCGCTTCCAGCTCTTCGCGAAATTCACCCTTACGTCCTCGCACGATGGGTGCGTAGACCGTAATGCGCTCGCCCGGTGCCAGGGAGACGATCCGTTCCACGATCTGCTCGGGGGACTGGCGCGAGATCGTGCGGCCACAATTTGGGCAGTGTGGCTGGCCCACCGACGCATACAAGAGGCGGAGATAGTCGTAGATCTCCGTGA
>JBDTDX010000265.1:0-4495 GCA_039922815.1 Granulicella sp. | reverse complement strand
ATTCCGCCGGAGCGGATGTTCCTGATGAACGCGAGCGCGAAGTATACGGGGCTGAATGCGTATGTGACCGGCATTGGCCCTTCAAAGCGAGTGGTGGTGTGGGACACGAGCCTTACCAAGGGAACGCCGGACGAGATCAGCTTCATCTTCGGGCACGAGATGGGGCACTATGTGCTGAACCATATCTACAAGACGCTGGTGTTTGTCGGTGTGTTGATGTTGGTGGCGTTCTGGCTCGGGTACCAGATGGTGCAGGCTCTGCTGCGGCGTTATGGCAAGCGGTGGCGGATTGAATCGCAGCATGACTGGGCGGCGTTGGCGGTCTATCTGATGGTGCTGGCGGTGCTGACCTTCGCGACGGAGCCGATTGCTAACGGCTTTAGCCGCGCGCAGGAGCATGCTGCCGATGTGTATGGGCAGGAGGCGATCCACGGGATTGTCGCCGATCCGCAGCAGACGGCGATTGCGGCTTTTCAGGTGCTGGGGGAGAACAGCCTGGACGATCCAACGCCGCATCCGCTTGTGGAGTGGTGGAGCTATGGCCACCCGGCTACCTGGCAGCGGGCGGAGTTTGCGGCGGGGTATGATCCGTGGGTCGCGGGACAGCACCCTCGATACTTTACGCACTGACGTGACAAGCGATTGCGCGGACGCGCGATCGCCCTGCGCGGGCGGCGGTCACTTCGTGACGGGTATATCCCTTCGGATGGCGCTCCCGCTGGTCGCGAATAAAATTTCTACGTCGACCAACGGCCTACAGGTCAGAAGTCCTCTAAAAAATATGTCGATACGCACTAGAATTCAGCTATGAATAGCGATTGCCTCTTCTGCAAGATCGTTGCCGGCGACATTCCGGCGAAGCGCGTCTACGAGGACGAACTGAGCGTTGCCTTCGCGGATATTGATCCCAAGGCACCGGTGCATCTGCTGGTGATCCCGAAGGAGCATCTGCAATCGATCGCGCAGGCGACGGCGGGGCATGGTGCGCTGCTTGGGCATCTGCTGAGTACGGCTGCGAAGATTGCGGCGGAGCAGCATCTGGATGGCGGCTATCGCATCGTCATCAACACAGGCGACGATGGCGGACAGACGGTTCATCATCTGCATCTTCATCTGCTCGGGGGACGGCACATGAACTGGCCTCCGGGCTAGGAGTTTCGCAGGGAACGTAGAAAGGCCGTGCCTATGGATCGGCACGGCCTTTGCTATTTTTAAGCTGCGTTATTGGTTGAAGTTCGGTTCGTCTTCGTCGACGATGCCGTAGCGGCGCAGCAGGTTGGGCAGGTTCTGGCTGAAGGCAGCGCGGGGCATGACGGTGTCGCATCCGGCCTCGGTAGCTTTGGCCTTCAGGTCGCCCTGAAGATGCGAGAGGAAGCCAATGATGGAGGTCGTTTTCTTCAGCTTGGCCTTGAGCTTGGGAATGAGCGTCATGGGCTTGGCGCTCGCGTTGTTCAGATCGAAGACGATCAGACCGGGATGATCTTGCTCCTCCCCGCTGGTGAGCGAGGCGAGAGACTCCTTGTCATTTTTGAGGAAGGCGACCTTGACGCCGAGTTTGCGCGAGGTCTCCTGGATCTTGGCGATGAAGAAGAGATCTTCGATGAAGAAGTAGATCTTTGTCGGAGCGTCCTCGGCGATGGGAATGCTGCGGCCCTGCGAGTAGTCGACGGGCTGCGAATCGCTTTGGTATCCGCCGCGGCCGCCGCCACCGTGACTGCGGCCCTGATAGTTGCCGTGGCTCTCGATGGTGGAGGGCGGTGTGTCCGCGAAGTTGCCGTTGACCACGCGATAGCTGTGATCCATGGGGCCGACGAAGCTGCGTGGACCGCGCTGCTTGCCGCCACCACCTCCGCCGCTCTTGCGCTTGAAGCCATTGTTGCCGGGCTGATGGCTGTTGCTGTCGCGAAATCCATTGCCGCCACCGTTGTTCTGTTGGCCGGCGCTGGCGGCGATGTTGCCGGGATTCTCCGGGGAACGCTGACGGTCACGGTCGCGGAACTTCTTCTTCCACCGCTTGGCGGTGCCCGGCTGCTGGCCGTTCTGCTGTTGACCGCTCTGGAAGGAATTCTGCGGCGAGGATTGCGGTTGCGCCGCACCCTGCAGAGAGGGAACAGACGATGCCGAGTCCGACTCGCCGTCTGAGGATCCTTGCTGGCCCTGCTCGCCACCGGCGGTCTCCGGTCCCTTGTTCTTGCGCTTGCGGCGACGGCGGCGGCTGCTCTTGGACTGCCCCATGCCTGGCGGCGTTGAACCTGCATCCTGTGAGGATTGCTCGTTTTGACCCTGCTGATCAGCTAAGGGGAGTTGGCCCTGGTGCGATGGCACTTCGGACACGGTCAGTTCTGAAGTCATGCTTCCACTTCCTATTACATTCGTACGGAATTAGCGTTTAGCACCCACGCGCAGGAAACCTTCGCCCGCGCTTTGATAGGCGAGGAGCGAGAGAAACCGGTATTGTTGCGTCGGTAAAAACGATTTCAAGTTGTACTCGAACGGACGTTATCTGTTTCATCGGCTGCGATCCTGGTTCGGTAAACCGTCGCGCGCAACCGGGATCGCCTACAGTGGCAAACCCTTCACCCTAAAGTACCTGTTTGCTACACAAATCCGGCAGGACGATCCTACCTGCGCCTCGGCCACTCTACACAAAAGCAGCTTTCACAGAGAAGGACACCCACAGCCGATTCATACGGCAATGCCAAGTGTATCCCGAAGCTGCCTATATCGCAAGATTTCATTTTTTCTGGTTGAGTATGGGTAGTAATGGTCTCTACCATCGGTGCAGTCAGCCTCTTACCTGAACTGCACTCCATCTGGAGCATACGAATGGCCAGTCACGGCCTCCTGAAACGGACTTCTTTGAAGGAAGTCCATATTCTCTGCGGGAATCAACACCTACTTGGGTGCGGAATCTTCCGGTCCAGAGAATCTACTTACACCTGAGAAACCAAGGTTCGAACGTATATCCGTAAAGCAATCACTTGGCCAAAGTGGATATCGGCTATTTACGCGGTTTCCCGCAATTTTACGATTCAGCCTTCTACGGAAATCAGTAGATACGAGATCTTGCCCTTCGTGATTCGGAAGATCGACCCCAAGCAAGGAGTCCTCTGCAAACTGTAGACCCGACTCAAAGGCGAAATGGATAGACATGTAGAGATCCCGCTGTTTGACCTCATATAGTGGGGGTCCTATAATCAAAGGCGTTCTGGCAGCTACCCCCGCTCCCATCTGCTTGGTACGAGATGATGAAACGGATTGGCTACAACATGGGCACGCATCGTGCGTGTTCGTGGGGTGGTGTGGAATATGCAACATGGCCCGAACGCAAGCAATTGCGTTTCGATGGCTGCAATGATGGATGAACGAATCCCAAGGAGCTTTACACACTACATGAATCGCACTCTTACTCTTCTCTCCGCGCTTGGCGCAGGCATGATGGTTGCTGTTTCCCCGGCCCAGATGGCTGCTCAGGCACCCGCCGCTCCCGCCGCACAACAGGCAGCACCGGCTCCTCAGGCCATTCCTGCAAAAATCGCACTCATCGCCTTCGAGCAGGCGGTTCTGGCAACCAACGAGGGCCAGCGCGCCGTTGAAGAGGTTCAAAAGAAGTATGAGCCGAAGAGGACCGCGCTCGCCGCTCAGCAGGGCGAGGTCGATGCGCTGAAGAAGCAGGTTGACGCGCCGGGACTTTCGGATGCGGACAAGGCCTCCCGTCTACGCGCGATCGATACTAAAGAAAAAGCGATGAATCGCGACGCCGAAGATGCTACTCAGGCCTACCAGGCAGACGTGCAGGAAGCCTACGGCAAGGTTGCCACCAAGCTCAATGTCACCATGCGGAAGTATGTTGATGACAATGGCTACACGCTTCTTCTGGATGTCAGTGGACAGCAGACTGTTGTTCTTTGGGCGACCGGCAAGACCAACACGGACGTAACGCAGGCAGTCATCGATGCGTATAACGTAAGTTCAGGCGTGGCCGCTCCCCCACCTTCTGCGCCGTCGGCCCCCTCGGCTGCACGTCCCCGCAGTACGGCACCGGCAACGCATACCGCGCCGGCAGCCCCCAAGAAGTAACTTCACAAGCCGGTGAAGAGAGAGCCGTGTGGCCTCTCTTCATCGGCAAAATAACCTTTCCCTTACATCCTCATCCTGTGGAAAATTATGTGGATTTTCCTGGGGAAATTTCTGGCTATGAGCCGTTTGCATCCGGTAAAGGTGTGTGCCAGCTACACTCGCATTGGAGTAAGCCTCTCATTTTCAATAGGTTGCGCCAGGGTGAGAAGAGTTGAACGGGTCACTGTGCAGCTACTTGGCCAAGTCCCGTAGATTCAATCGTTTCCACAGATACACGTTACAAATAGGTTACTCCCCCCGACAGACTAACCGGCTTTAGGAAGTGCCGGTAGATGCCTGCCTATTCCTCACCCACTTTGAGTACGGCGAGGAAGGCTTCCTGCGGGATATCGACCTTCCCGATCCGCTTCATGCG
>JBDTDX010000264.1:0-33885 GCA_039922815.1 Granulicella sp. | reverse complement strand
CGCCGACCAGGCCGCCGACTGCGCCACCAACTCCCACGCCCGCCAGAGTAGCCATGATTGGGCCTGCCGCGATGAGCGGTCCAACGCCCGGAATTGCAAGAGCGCCAATACCAGCCAGAAGTCCGAGTGTGCCGCCGATGACGCCGCCGGTCGTGACTCCCGTAGCAGTTCCTTCCGGCGCCTTCGTGTGCTTCTCATGAGCAAAGGCCTTGGTGCTCTCGTCATCCGGAAGTAGAACAGAGATATCTTCGTTTGTAAAACCCTTAGCCAGAAGGTGATCGACTGCCGCCTCTGCGGTGCCGGGTGTTGCGTAGATGCCGAATACTGCCATGTGCTTGCTGGACATTGGAAACTCCTATTTATGCTGACGGCGGGTTGAACTATTTGACGGTGAGTTCGTTCTTGATTGCGTCAGCCGAGGTCACGCTGGCGGCGTCGGACGAAACCTTTTGCTTCTCTTCTTCTGACTTCACGGGTCCCTTAAGCGTCACCGTTCCATTGAGGGTGATGATCTTCACGTTATGTGCGTAGGTAGAAAGTTCCTTGTCGGCGATGATGGCACGTCTCACTTTGGCCGTCATCTGACGATCCGCCTTTGCGTTGCTCTGGCTGTCCGCTGTTGTCTGATGCTCTTTGTTGTGAGCCGAATCATCAACCGCAGTCTGTGAGAACCCTTGAGCGGCGAATATAAGTGCAACCACGGCCGAAGCCGCAAACCTAAAACCGAACTTTTTCATGGTAGAAGAGCCTTGCCACAAGTTGTGGAGTATCTCGTTGCCGGAAGGCGGCCGATGTGGCGGCCAACTTTCATAACATGAGATGGAACAAGAATGATCCTAGTTGTCCCCAGAACATACGAACATTCGGTTTGCACGCAACCGCAGGCCGCCTCTGCCACCCGCAAGTTGTTGCGCGTTGATTTATGCTGATCTAGCACCCAAATGCTACTCAACATGGACGACCTCCGAGAATTATCGTGTACGACGAGGAACTTACTCTTCTCAACACGAAAGCTTGGATTTTAAGAGGAGTTGGGTTCGATGTGGAGATAGTCACAGACCTCAAAGAGATCTAAGCTCCCGACGCATCGATCAGTGTTGGACTGCTGGTCCTTTGCCACACTCTCAGTCCTGCACAGGTTTCCGGCGCTATTGAGCTTGCTCGACGTGGTAAACGAACCATTCAGCAGCTATTGTTCGTCTCTGGGCGAACGACAGGGATTGGCGATATGCCATTCCCGACGGTGGACCTCTCTTGGGCCCAACTGTATTCATAGACTGTGTGAAGAACTTAATGAACAGGCCTATTACGGAATAGGCGTCTTTCCAGAATCTCGCATCTCAGGTCTTGAAGGCATTGCCAGTGCGAAAATAACGCGTGCAATTCTAAGGAATACCAGCGATTCATAGATGAACTACAAAATCCTCGTATTTCGGATCTGATTCAACGGCTGAGCGTGCCGGTTGAAGTTCTAGCCAACCTCACTTTATATGACACTCCACGAAGCAGAATATGTCAATAAAGTTAGGCTTTATGCCGAACTCCCGGAGAAACAAATAGCCAAACTTCGGACGGTTATGCTTGCGGATCGTGATCCGCATGACAATTAGCGGATTATCGAGCCCCTGCGCGGATTTACATGGATTTCCTGTCTACAGTCCAACCTAACGGGGTCCACAGACTCAAATTTGATGAGTTGGTGGGGCTGAGACTGGAGCAGTGCCGCTTCTGGGGACTCAATGCAACAACGGGTCTGTACCCATTCGAGTGGGCTATTCGAGCTAACATTAATTACGTTTTTTGCCGGAGTTATCCGGCCGATGGTGTGGTTCCGGCTTAGGCCAACCGAGGTGCCATGACGCCAGGAGTCTCGCTCCGCAGCTGCATTCCCTTTCAGCTCAACTCCATCGGCACGCGCCTTATTTAGCAGACACTTCGTTTCTTCATCGAAGGTTCCATTGCATCTTTTTGGAGTGGCCATAATTTCTCAGTCTCTAAAAACGCAAAATCCGCATCGTTTGTAGAAGTAACGTGAAACCTCCTCTAACCGACGCGCTGCCGCTATTACTGACGCTCCGATAAGCAGCAGATACTGAGGCCTTTCACTTGGGCGAGTTGCCATGTGCTTTCGCCGAACGACAACATTGCGCCGACCACCTTCCAGCCTGTCATCCGCGCCAACGCTGGTACCCGTGAACGAAAGCTGACGGTGATTTACTGGACTCTCGTCCCACACCGGTCGAAGACCATCAACGAGTTCAAAAAGTAAGTCGCATCAACGCCAAATTAGACAGCCTGACCAGCGGCTTCTTCTGGCGAGAACCCTTCAAGTGCCGGCGCTGCCTCATTCCAGCTGACGGCCTGATCAAATGGCCCAAAGAAGGCCAGCTGCTAGCCGTCTAAGCCGACACCAGCACAGTCCCGCGGAGTGTCTTTTGAGGAAACCTATGCCACGGCTGCGAATCAAATGAGGGTTGGTCTGAACACTTTCGTTGGCGGCAAAAACAATCGTTACCTTCTCAAGGAAACATGGTCTTGAACAGAGACGAAGTTGTGACATACGTATGACAACGCAAAGTTTGCTTCCGCATATTCTCGGGTTTATCGGGATTGATCCATTCCACACTTCCCGGACATGAACCGGGAGAGAGTGAGGCATTTATGCACAACAACGAACTCTGCGCCCCAGCCAATCGTCCCACCGGCCCAGCCGCTGTCCTTCGAAGCAAAAAACATTCCAACTGACTCATCGTCAACTGCATGGCGGCCCTTATGATGCTGGCCACTCTTGGGGGAGGGCAAGCATTCAGCCAGACGCCGGGCTCCTACCAAGTCACCAACATCCTTTCCGACGGATATGTGCCGGCGACGGTTGTTGACAGCAATTTCGTGGACCCGTGGGGTATTTCGTTCGGCAAGTCTTTTTGGATTGACACCGCTGTGACCGGGTACTCCTATGTAACTTTGCCGAACGGAACAACCGCCTTCAAGGCTGTGATTCCCGCTGTGTCCAGCCCGAAACCCGGACAGCCAACAGGAACCGTGTTCAACTCAACTCCAGGGTTCGCGTTGTCGAACGGTTCGCCTGCGAGCTTCCTATTCGCGTCGCTGGACGGCACCATCTGGGGTTGGAACGGAAAACTCCTTAGCTCCGGCAATATCTCTCTTTTGGCCGTCAATAATTCGGCTACCCAGGCCGTGTACACCGATATAGCTTTGGTTAGCAATGCCTCGAGCACCTACTTGCTAGCGGCGAATTTCGGCGCTGCGGCGCAGGTTGAGATCTACGACCAGAACCTCAAGACGGCAACTCTCCCTGGAAAATTTACGGATCCAAACCTGCCTACGGGATATGCGCCTTACGCGATTCACATAATCAACAATCAAGTTTTTGTGACGTACACTCTTCGCTCCATCTCCACCTACTCTGAGACGCTGGGTACGAATACGGGTGCAGTTGATGTTTATGACGTGAACGGAAATTTTGTACAGCGGGCGATCACCGGAGGCAACCTGAACGCTCCTTGGGGTATGGCCCTGGCGCCTGGGGCTGGGCATTTACGGCGGCGATTTGTTAGTTGGCAATCTTGGCGACGGGCTCATCAACGTCTACGATCCATCCACCTACGCGTACCTGGGTCAGTTGATCGACAGCACCGGAACTCCTATCCTTTCTTCGCTACCAACCGGTGCCAATGGCAATTACACGGGACTGTGGGAAATAGTCTTCGGCAAGGGCACGGTGATCAGTAATCCCACAGCGGCGCAAGTTGGTGACAGCAATACGCTCTACTTCGTAGCAGGATTGTCCTCTGAAACGCATGGACTTCTGGGATCGATCGCGGCGGGTGCTACATCTACCGCCGCGGGAACCTTCGGCCTCAGCACCAGCACTCAGATTGCCCCGGCCGCAGGGGGACAACCCGCCAGCGTGACGTTAAGCATCGAGCCTACCAACGGATTCAAGGGTTCAGTAACTCTGGCGTGCAGAGGGCTTCCAGCCGGTGCGACCTGTCAGTTTGAGGCGAGTCCGGTTACCGTCAACGGAAACAGTGCCGTTACAACCAAACTCAGCATCGCCACTAATGGCAGCACCAACTACGGAATGTCTGTAAAGCCGAGTTTCAAATCGTCGGGCCTGGAACTCGCTTTTGCCATGCTGATGCCGTTCGGCGCGGTGCTCACCGTTCGCCGCGCGCTCACAAAGGTTACGGCTGGAAGCGCGCCTCCGGCGCTTTGCTACTGATGTTGTCGGTTGATGGCGTAGCAGCAGGATGTGGCGGCTATAATAGCCCTAGCGCGGTCCAGACGCTGGCTGGAAGCACACAGATTACCGTCATGGCTACGGCGGGAGCAATCACCAAGAGCACCACGTTCTCGCTCCAAGTCAAATAGTTATAGTGACGAAGCAGATTGACTTTTCCCTCCGGCAGGCCGCCCTTCCCCGGCGGCCTCATTTTAAAAGCGCCTCGCCCGCTCTCTGGTCAGTATGGAATCGAAGTTGGTTTATAGTCCTCACCGAATTTGTTTTTATGGGGAGCCGCCAGCCGCATGGTGTGGAAATGAATGACAGGAAGAACGGTGCTGCTGCCCTTCACTCGAACCACTTGGGATATCGCTGCGAGTTCCGCTGGAGGTACGTCTTCCGACCACACGTTCAGGGTGTACTCACCCGCTGGAACATTCGCGATCGTTGCTTGGCCGGCTCGATTCGCAATGCTAAAGAACGGTGTTTCAAGTGAAATGATCACGGCACCCATTTCCGGATGAATGTTGCAGAAGATATAAGAAACTCCTTCGCGGTCAAACCGGACGGAGTGGCGGCTACCGGCTCCGAATAACCCCAGATCGAAACGGCGTCCATTGAAAAGTGAGAAGACGTTATGAAAGAAGGGATCAAGGTTGGGAAATTCGACACTTGCTCCAGTCGGCACAACGAGTAAGCGTGGTGAGAACTGCTTATCCTTTTGGACCATCCGAAAGCGTTGCCGCATCTGCTGCGCGCGTTGGGCCGACTCGATACCTTTGTCCATGGGCGAAAGCCAAACCACCGTCGCGTGAGTGTCCGAAGCCATCGCCCTCTGTTTGCCGGATTGCGAGGCAGGCCAATCCAGGTCAAGCTGGATTGAAACCGTAACGCTCTGGCCGAAGACAACGGCCGTTAGCAGCAGGCCTAACGAGGCGCTGAGAACGAAAGAAAGCAGACGATTACACATCAAAATTCAAATCCCAGGCTGAAAGTGTAGATGTTGGCTCGGTAAACGGGCCGGCCAATATTCCAGCTGCTAATATGACGATACTCGGGTGAGAGGATCAGGTAGGTTTTGGGTCGGTAAATGACGTTACCGAAGAGGCTTTGGGTTCGAGTGGTGGACGCTGGATACTTGAGCTTCGCACCGAGATCGAGTTGGTGAAAGTCTGAGGCGAAGCCTTGGTCTAACCCGAACGCTCCATTCAGTTCGAGCTGTGAGTTTATCCGGTTTTTGAGCTGCGTCCAGCCGCCGATGGCATTTAGACCCAGAGTTCGGGCTACTCCGGTTCGGACATCCAGTCCAGTGAGCACATCCTTGTACGCGCCCCCTCCCAGACCTCCTAGACCTCGCCCGCGATAAAACTCCCCTTCCAGTTCGACGTGTGGAGCCAGCGGCAGTTGCCAATCTGCGGTCACGGCGTACGTCCGGATTTTCTGCCCGGAATTGTAGAGTTGCTCGTCACTGTAGCCGCCGACACCGAGCGAAAACGGATGCGTTGCGGCACCGGCATGGACCGAAACACGTCCTTCAAGTCCGGGAACTCGCGCCAGTTCTCCGGGGCTGAGTGCGCGCGTCGACCCCGCCGGGTCGCTGCCGAGCCCGGGCGGATCCCAAAGACCTCCTTCGAATTGCAATGTGCGTGTATTCGCAGAGTTCACGGCAAGTGTGTGTTTGTAGCGAAGCTGCGGCTCCCACGTCCACAGGTTTCCCGACCAGGCCAACGCCGGTTGCGCGACAGTTGCGTAAGAGGTGGGTGAAAGCGGAGAGATCAGCGGCGCGTCGACGCCGAGGTGAACCTCATCCCGAGAGCCTTCGCGCTGCCAATCCAGGCTGATATCGGCTCGGCGTAATCGCAGGGCGCCCGCCGAGCTGCCATAGGAGGTGTAGGCGATATCGCCGAAGAAGTCCGCGCTGATATCAGCAGCGGTGGTCGCAGCCCAAATTTTGGGACCGAACGCCTGAATGCCAAAGAGTGTCTGACGTAGGGTTGCGCTCACGCTCCCATGACTTGTGCCGGGGACGCGAAAGAATGCAGAAGAAGGCAGATCGGGGTTATCAACAACACCGGCATTAGAAAAGCTGTTGAAGAGGATCAATCCATACACCCGGACTGGATATTTTGAAAGCGATTCCAGCTTACTTTGATCGTGCTGCTTGATCTCAGCTTGCAGCACTTCCAGTTCCTCGCGCAGCTCACTACTCCCCGCTCTTTCGACCTCAGGATTCCCACTGTTTGGCTGTGAACCGGAAGGGTCCGGTACATAAGCCACCACACTGCCGGGCACAGCCTGGTTCGTCACGGCAGCCTGCTCGCGCCGCAGAGCGTCCAATTCGATCTCCAAGTTACGCAGTTGCTTTTGCGATTGCTCCAATTGGTGCCGGGTGCTCAGAAGCAGCTGCGAGACTGCTTCAATCCTCTCCGATACGTGTAACTCTATCGCTTGGTTGCCGCTTTGGGGAGCGGATCTTGCCGCTACTTGTGCGCGGAGTTCCAAGGACGTGAAGCCCAGCAGGAGTAGAACGGCTGGCCCAACTCGCGCGAGCCAAGGTCGGCACACAGTGAACACGAAAGAGAAAGCCCTCCGGTGTGCGTAGTTGCATTTCGATGTCTTCATATAGGTGGCCTCCGCTTGCAACGCGAACCTGCTTATGACGCCCCGCTCACGGCCGCGTCTCTGCCATAACGTTATTTCGCTCCTGCAGCTTCGTAAGCGCGTGTTTCGAGAGAACAATAGAAAATCTTGTGCAGCCCGGCACCGAAGCGTCCAACTGCACAAGTCCGCCATGCTCTTGCGCAATATGCTGCGCAAGCGTAAGCCCAAGGCCTGTGCCATCTTCTTTGTCACGACTCACAAAAGGCTGAAAGAGGGTGTCACGGATTGACAGCGGAACGCCGCGGCCGTTGTCAGTGACGCGTATGAAGATGGACGTGCTATCTTCCTCAAGTGTTAGACCGACAAGAGGCGCTTTCCGCGACAAACAGACAGCCGACTGGGCGGCTTGGCAGGCGTTCAGAAGCAGGTTGAATATCGCGCGTCCAATCATCTTCCCGTCCACAAAAGCTTCAATCGTCGGCAGATCGTCAATCCGGAGATCGACTTTGCGCGCACTCGGATGCGACCGCACCAGGCTTGCTGCGCGTTCGGACACATAGTTCAGGGATTCCAGCTCAGGGTGTAATGCGTTGCCCGTTTGTGAGAAAACGATAAGCGAGTCAAGCAGATCAGTCATGCCGTAAACCGCGGCCTGGACCTCACGCAGAAGCTCTTCCCTCTCTTTTTGAGGGGTGCCGGCAAGCGAGAGAAACTCGGCATTGGCGTACATTGCGGAAAGATAATGACGCAAATCGTGAGAAATCGAGCTTGCCATGCGGCCGATGGTTGCTAAACGCTCCGCATAAAGCAGCCTTTGTTGTTGGGTCTCAATTTCGACGCGCATGCGGTCAAACGCTTGTGAAAGTTCAACCACCTCAGTCGTACCCGTGACCGGCGAGCTCGTTTCAAACTCGCCGCGACCGAGTGCTCGCGTACCCTCCACAAGAGCCTCAAGCGGCCGTGTGAACTGCCTGGAAAGATACATGGCAAACAGTCCGGCCGTCAGCATTGCCAGCGCGCCCAGGCCAAGAATCCACTCATTGATTTCTGTAAGAAAACGGCTCGCCTGGTCGTAGGATTTGAGCACGATCAGCCGAATGCGCCTACGTTCGCCAATCTGAACTCCGGACGCAACTCCGTTTTCTAGGGGGATCGAAGCGAGCAGATAGTCTTCTTTTCCGACCCGCAAATGGCTTTTCTGATCGGCGCGGAAGGGTTCCGTCAACCTGAGTACAGACTCCAGCGGCTCACCTAGCGTGCTAACGAGAATGCGCCCATCCAATGTGAAGGCGACCTGCGCGGCTGCCGCATCTGAGACTTCACGCGCCAGCCGATCGTCAATGGCATAGCCAACGATCACGTAGCCGAGCACCGTGCCCTGTGGACTGGCACCGAACGTGAGCGGCTGGGCTGCGACCTCGAACAAACGGTCTCCCAAAACCACTGTGTCGGTTTCGCCCGCGTGCTGCAAAACCGGCTGCATGGCTTGCTCGATTATTCGGCGCGCGATCGGAGAACCTTGAGTATAGGAGGCTACAAGGTGACCGTTGGCCTCGTAAAGCTGGAATAGATCGCTCCCGCTAACCTTCCAGAAATCGAGTCCGCCATCTTCGAGAGTGTGCGCATCGTGGGTCGTCATCAGCGCCTTGAGACTTGGAAGATCGGCCAGCAGTGCGGATTCTCTTCGCAACAACTCTCTCTGTTGGCGCTGGAGATTGACGAACGTCAAAACGGAGTGATCGAGGTCTTGAGCAAGCTCCTGCTGAATCTGCCGTCGCACAAGTATCCTGACGGTGAAGAGGCTGGCCGCAGTAAGCCCAATCGAAAGAGCAAGCAACGAGATGAGCAGACGTGTGCGCATCCTAATGCGCTTCATGAAAGGAAGGTGGCCGTTTGCTCTACGTGCCAAAGTCTCGGGAGCCACTTTCAGCGGACCCCGTCAACGGGAGCCATCACAAACTTGTACCCGCTGCCGTGAACCGTTTTAAAGTGCAGGGGATGAGCTGGGTCCTGCTCCAGTTTCTGTCGCAGCTTCAGGATGTGGTTATCCACTGTCCGAGTGGAAGGATAAAAGCTATAGCCCCAAACATCGTTCAGCAACTCCTCACGCGTCACTAGACGTTCTGCATGTTCAATAAAATACTTCAGCAGCTTGAAGTCATGTGCCGTCAGCGGAATAAGTTCCCCAGCCCGATGCAGCTCCATTCTTAAAAAGTCGACTACATTGTTTCCGAAAAAGACTTGGGTGCTTTCTGGAAACTTTTCCGGAGCGGACCGGATCTGCGTCAAACGATTGGCACGACGAATGGCAGCTTGAACTCGTGCCAGCAACTCACGTGGACTAAACGGCTTCGTCATATAGTCATCCGCGCCAAGTTCGAGCAGCAGGACCTTGTCGACGACATCGGAAACAGCGCTGAGAATAATCACCGGAAGATCAATCGTTGCAGCCTTGATGCGCTTGCATACCTCTCGTCCTGAGAGTCCCGGCAGCATGAGGTCCAGAACCACAGCTGCGGGCCGGACTCGCGCGCAGATGGCCAGCGCCTCCAAACCGTCGCCGACGACCTGCACCGCGTAACCTTCCGAGGTAAACTGGCGCTCCAGCGCGCGCTGTATTCGAGAATCGTCCTCGACGATCAACACAGTTTCGACTCCATTTGCCACAGTCGTCATCAGCATGGCTCCGCATCATTTCTGCTCATAGTCTTCCATCAAAGCGACGCATTTCAACAACAATAGTGTAGAAAATGACAACCATATGACATTCACCAGATACTTCCGCCCAAGAGTCAGGCCTGCCGAATGCAGAAGTCCGAACAAAGTGAAGAAAATTGAGGGCATTCTCGGAAGTGGCTGGACACGGTCTATATCGAACGCGCAGCAGCATCACTTGGAAAGGTTGAGACCAAATCAACAAGACCGCCGCGGCCTCGGCAGCAGTCCTTGTGGAACACAAATTCCAGCGTGGCTCTGCCACGAACCCGTCCGCGACACGGCTCTGGAGGCGCGTGCCGGAGAGCAATCTCTTTACAACATTCCAACAACTCTGTGACAACGCCACTTTCCCGGAGAGTTACGTTTACTCCTACCGGCCAAGCGTAGCGCTTGAGCGGAAAAGGAGATTTCAATGAAGCTACGTGAGAGCAGCATGAAGCAGAGCACCAATCGGCGGACGTTCCTGAAAAAGGGAGTCTTTGCGGCAGGCGCGGTAACGGCGGGAGCCAGTCTGTTGGGAAGCAGGGCCTTCGGCGACGAAAAAAACGGCAAGCTCTTACCTGGAGACGCCGCGATTCTCAGATTCCTCACCGCCATCGAAATTCTCGAAACCGATCTGTGGATCCAATACGCCGAGCTAGGTGGGGTTCCGAATGACAAGGATGTCCCCGGACTCAAAGGCGGAAACCCTCTTTACACCGATGCCCTAACCATTCTCGATGGCGATATGGCTCAGTACATCGCCGACAACACGGACGACGAAATCTCCCACCAGGCGTTCCTCAACGCCTACCTGGCATCGAAAGGCGCCGACACCGTCGATCTCCACGGTTTTGCCACGATCCCGGGCAGCACGGCGACAGGATCCAGCGGGAAAAAACGGCTCACCAACCTCATGGAACTGAACGTCGACACCAGCTTCTGGACGCGCTACCGGATCGATAACAAGAATCCCGATCTCGATGAGGACTTCGTCTTTCCGCAGGCAGTCGAGATCAAGAACCGGACTGCGATTCCCCGATCGGATGCGGACACAGCAGGCAGCACCATCGGCAATCCGACCGATCATCTGAAGGCGATCGCCTTCACGGCAGGGTTTCACTTCGCGTTCATCGAGCAAGGCGGAACTAGCCTGTATCCCTCGTTAGCGCAAAGGGTGAGCGGTCCGGAGGTCCTGCGCATCCTGCTCAGCATTGGGGGCGCCGAGATTATGCACTTCCAGACCTGGCAGGACAAGGCAGGAAATGCAACACCGGTGCATGACGTCGATCCCATCACGGGAGCAGCGGTAACCTTTGCGAATCTCCAGGTCAATCAGCCGGAGTCGTTGCAGGCCAACCTCATCATGCCAGAGCCCACTCCATTCCTCAGCCAAAAGTTTCCGCGTTGCTCGATCATCCGGCCCACCCAGACAGACGGCGCTGCCAAGGGCGTCGTCAAGGCTTTCACAGACGACGGGCTGTTTATCGGTCAACGAAACCCGAGATTTTTCGATCTGTTGAACGATCTCGCCGAGGAAGCTGATGAAGCGAGGCGCGACTCCTAGAAGCTGTTAGGGGTCTTTGGCATGGAGTCGATGGTACATTCTGGTGAGTATGAGAATAGCAAAGAGAGATAGTAAAAGGGGCGGCGTGAGAAAACGGACAATAGAGCACGCTAAGGCCGATTTGGGATGCGGAGGGTTCTGAACCGGCCTTCCCCGGCTCTGTTGCAAAGTTTTCGGTGACGGCGTGAAAATGGGGCTGAACGGGAGCGGAGCTGGTCATGTCAGATTTCAAGTGGCGTCATTTTGAAGGCAAGATCATCCTTGGGGCGGTTCGTTGGTACTGCCGCTATGGCATAAGCTACCGAGATCTCGAACAGATGATGGGGAACGCGGGGTGCCCGTTGACCCCTCCACGATCTACCGTTGGGTTCAGAAGCATGCGCCCGAGATCGAAAAGCGGCTGCGCTAGCAGGGACGTTGGCCGCAATCGACGAGCGGGCGGGTCGATGAGACGTATGTGAAGGTTCGCGGTAAATGGGCCTATCCTGCTTATGATCTCAACGTTACTCACGCTAGCTTCAGTTCGACTTAAGCTGTCCTTGGTATGGTCGAACAAATGCTATTGTTTACGCGCCTTTCTCAACTGGGTCTCGTCGCGTGCGTTTGCATCCATGCGACGATGCTTCGTGCACAGCAGGCAGTAGTCCTGCGCGGTGACATTGTGGATGTGAGCGGTGCGCCGGTGCCGAATGCTGTTGTTGAACTGACCTCGCACGACGGGCAGGCGCACGCGACCACTGCGGCCAACGGGGAGTTTACGCTGCATGGTGTGGCTCCGGGCAGCTACACCCTCGTCGTTCCAACTACGAATGGGTTCGCGGCACAGAAACGAACTTTGCAAATCACCGGGACCACGGCGCCACTCAAAATCGTGCTGATACCAGCAACCGTGACGCAGACCGTCGAGGTCGGAGGCGGTGCACCGCTCTCCATCGAAGCCGGGGCAAATCAGGATTCGGTGGCTATATCTGCGTCTACGCTCGATCATCTGCCGGTCTTCGACCAGGATATCGCGGGCGCACTCACGCCCTTCCTCGATCCGGCGGCGACGTCCTCAGGTGGCGTCAGCATTGTTGTGGATGGCATCGAGTTGAAGGGCGGTGCGAATGTCACACCGTCCGCAATCGCAGAGGTGCGCATCAACAGCGATCCATACTCTGCGGAGTTTGCCAGCGCAGGCCGCGGCCGGCTTGAGATCACCACGAAACCGGGATCGCCGCTGTACCACGGCACACTGAATGTCATCGCTCGCGACGCGACGTTCAATGGCCGCAACTACTTCGCGCCAACCAAACCAGCAGAACAACGACGCATTTTTGAAGGACACTTGACCGGGCCAGTCGGCCGCGGTGGTCATACGACGTTCCTCATAACCGGCACGCACCAGGCGGAGGATCTTCAGTCAGCTGTACACGCCAGCGGGCCGCAGGGCCTGATCGAACAGAATGTTCCGACTCCGAGCGTTGCAGCGCAGATTACCGGCCGCATCGCGCATGATTTCTCGCAAGCGCATCGGCTTGCTGTCAACTACAACTTCCGCTACAACTCCCAGACGAGCCGCAATGTGGGCGGCCTCGTGCTGCCTGAGGCGGCCATCAACGAGATCAATCGACAGGATCAGATCGTCATCAGCGATCGCATTATCGTTTCTTCGACGCTTGTCCAGCAACTGCAAATTCTGCTTGAGCGTGAGACGGATAACCAGTTCAGCACGACGAATGCGCAATCAATCGTGGTGCAGGATGCGTTCACGGGTGGTGGGGCGCAGATCGCTATCTACCGCACGGAACATACCTTTGGCCTCATTGACGTTGTCGCATGGACACACCGGAAGCACTATGTCCGCTTCGGCGTGAACATCCCGCAGATCAGCCGCCGGGCTGTTGACGATACATCGAACCGCCTGGGAAACTTCAGTTTCTTATCGCTGGCGGATTACAACAACAGCAAACCCTATAGCTACACGGTGCAGCAAGGCAGAGGTCGCGCCACGTACTTCGCCAATGAAGTCGGCACTTTTGCGCAGGACGAGATTACCCTCCGCAAGAATCTGCAGGCGACAGTCGGCATTCGTTACCAGTTTCAGACTTACTTGAACGACTACGGCAACTTCGCTCCGCGCGTCTCGATTGCGTATGCCCCGGCGAAGAAGTGGGTAGTGCGCGCAGGCGCGGGTATCTTCTATGACCGAACTGGTGGAGATTTTCCTGTCACCTATAAGCTCCACAATGGTATCAACCTTCGCCAGTACCAGGTGCTGAATCCAGGGTATCCGTCGCCGCTGCCCACTGGACAGGACTTCACGGGCTTTCCTACGAACCTTGTCCAACTGGCCCCGCATGAAAGCGCTGCTTACCAGATCCAATACTCGACCACGGCGGAGCGGCAGCTCGCCGGCGGTCTGACTGCTACAGCCACCTATCGCGGCATCACCGGCATTAAGACGTTCCGCTCCCGCGATGTGAACGCGCCGCTACCGCCGTACACGACACGTCCAAACCCTGCTGTCGGCTTCGTTCAGCAAGTGGAAGCAGCCGGTCGATCGCGTCTCAACGCGCTGGACCTTAGCCTTCGAGGCGCAATTCGTCACGCAAAGACGACCTGGTTTGAAGGCCAGGTGCAGTACACTTTCAGTCGCTTTGACAACAACACAGGCGGACTGATGTGGTATCCGCAGGACCAGTACAACCCCGGTGCAGAATACGGCCGTGCTGACCTGGATCGTCGGCAGCGCTTCAACCTGTTAGGTACGATCCATCCGGATCATTGGCTCACGCTTGGCATTGCCACTGCTCTCTACTCTGGATTGCCATACACGGAACTTGCCGGAACAGATAGCTACAACACTGGACTTGGCAATGCGAGACCGGCAGGGGTGGGCCGCAACACGCTTCAGGGCGGAGGCGCTGCAAGCGTCGACCTGCTCTGGGATCATGACTTCCATTTGAATCACGAGAAGCAGGAGAACACCAAGATTTTGAATCTTGGTGTTTCAGCATTTAATGTGTTGAACCACGCAAATTTTACGAATTACATCGGCAGCATACGTTCGCCACTGTTCGGCACTGCAACAACTGCGCTGGCGGGCCGCCAGATGCAGTTCGGAATTCGCTACCAGTTCTAGCGGCCTAGCAGACCGTGGTTATGACCGGTTCTCAGACAGGCAGGATGTCATTTTGTGCGAACGCCGCATGGCTGCGGTCGAGGCGTCCGAAAGGTGCAGGGGGTTGCGATCTTCCGAGGTGAGCAGGAAGCTCAAGCGGTAGACGAGCTGAGGAGCTGGCGGAAGCAGGTATCAGCGTGAACAGTCCTTCTCGGTGAGGTAGTACTGGACAGCCGGTGTGATGATCAGAGAGAGAAACATGGAAACGACGATGCCGCCGATGACGGCAATCGCAAGTGGCTGCAACATTTGAGAACCAGACCCCAGCGCTAAAGCGAGGGGGAGCATTCCTGCAATGGCTGCGATGGCGGTCATCGCAATGGGGCGCAGCCGTTGACGTCCTGCCTCGACCATCGCCTCCTCGCCTGACTTTCCTTCGGCCCGGAACTTGTGGTCGGCATCCAGCAACAGGATGCCATTCTTTGAAACGATGCCGACCACCATGATGAGGCCCATGAATGAAGAGATGTTGAAGGTCGTTCCGGTGATTAGAAGCGCGACAAAGACACCCGATGTGGAGAGGACCGCGGAAGCGAGAATGGCGGTGGGAGCGGATAGATTTTTAAACTCGAAGAGCAGTAGAAGGAACACCAGCAAGAGCCCGATGAGAAGAACGACCATAAGGCTGCGAAAGGAGTTCTGCTGCGTCTGGTAGGTCCCTCCATATTCCACGCGAATCCCGGGCGGCAGATTGAGACTGTTCACCGTCTGTTTGATGGTCGTAATGGCGGAGCCAAGATTGGTTCCTTCCAGCCGTGCGGTGATCGCGACATATCGCTGTAGATTGTCCTGCAGAATCTCAGTCTGTCCGGGCTGATTGACGATTTGCGCCAGGGAGCCGAGGGTTGCCGTACTTCCCGAAGCGCTGCTGAGCAGCGTGTTGTTCATGGCAGCGATAGAATCCCGATTGCGATCTGGGAAGCGCACACGAATGGTGTACGCTCTGCTGTTCACCACGAGGGGAGTCGTTGCCGATTCGCCGTCGAGAATGGCCTTGGCATCGGTCTCGACCTCCTCGGGGGTGAAGCCCGTCTGTGAAGATATCTGCGGGTTGATCTGGTAAACGATAGCAGGGCCGCTGATCGTATTCTCGATACCGTTCAATACATCGACCACGCCGTTGACCTTTGAAATTTTCGCGCCAACGATCGGTGCCCAATGGCGCAGCAGCGCATCGTCTTCGGAGAACAGCTTGATATCGACTGGCTGGGGAGCGCTGGTGAGGTCGCCGATCATGTCCTGGAGGATTTGACCGAACTCGATGTGGATACCGGGTTCGGCCTGACTGACCTTGGCGCGCACATCCGCGATGATCGCGTCGGTACTGCGGCTGCGGCTGGACTTGAGCTGGACGGAGATGTCCCCGGTGTTCGCCTCGGTGACAGCCGCGAGTCCCAGTTGCAGACCGGTCCGGCGAGCCGTCGTTACGACTTCCGGGGTGGCTTGGACGATGGAGTCGATGTGGCTCACAACCCGATTGGTCTCGGTCAGTGAGCTTCCCGCCGGCATGATGTAGTCGATGACGAAGCTGCCCTCGTCCATCGGGGGCAGAAGGTCGGAGCCGAGCTGGCTGTAGCTCCAAAAAGAAATGCCAATTACGCAGACGGAGAAGACGGCAAGAATCCACCTATGGCCAAGAGCCAACTTGAGCAACCGTTCATAGGCTCTGAGCACATGATCAAAAAGACCGGGCTTTTGTTCGGATGCTTCCTTCTCTTTTTTTTTCTTGCCGAGGAGGTACTGACTTAGGTTGGGTGTCCAGGTGAGGGCAAGGCCTAGCGAGGTGATTAGCGCCGCTCCCATGGTCACCGCCAGCGCGCGGAAGAAGCTGCCGGTGACTCCTGTGATGGCGACGAGGGGAAGAAAGACGCTGACCGGTGTGACTGTGGAGTAAAAGAGCGGCACCATCAGTTCGCTGAGCGCGATTTGGATCGCTGTATCCTTGTCTTTGCCGAGGTCGCGGTGACGTACGATATTTTCGACGACAACGATTGCGTCGTCGATCACGAGGCCCACGGCGGCTGCCATACCGCCCAGCGTCATCATATTGAAGCTTTCGCCTAGCAGGTGCATGACGATGAAGGTAATGGCGATGGTGACGGGAATTACAAGGCCAGCGACAAGCGAGCTGCCCCAGTCACGCAGGAAGAGGATCAGGACGAGGGAAGCAAGGACGATCCCAAGCAGCACAGCGTCGCGCACGCTATGAAGCGAGGACTTCACCGATCCCGACTGGTCGTAGAACGTGGTGAACTGAATGCCGGGTGGGAGCGTCGTGCGCAGTTGATCGAGCTCCTTCTGCACGGCGGAGGCCACGGCGATTGTGCTGGTTCCAGGTTGACGATTGATGCTGAGCAAAACGGCCGGTTTGCCGTGCGCGGTGACAACGGTGTAGACAGGTTTGACCGAAGCATGGATCTCGGCAACATCGCCAAGACGAATCGGTAGACCTGCAGGGGTCTTTTTGATGACGATCTTTGCAAGCTCCGCAGGGTCGTGTACCTGACCGTCTACCAGGTCGAGCACCAGATCGTGATGGGCCTGTATGAGTCCGGGAGAGGCGACGACGTTGGTGCTTTGGATTGCGGCCAGTATCTGCGGGACAGTAGTAGAGGTTCGGACCAGACTTACCGGATCGGGAGTGATCTGGTATTCCGGCACCTCTCCACCTTGCACGGTCACAGTGGCGACACCCTTTGCGCGGTTGAGCCTCGGCGCAAGCTGATAGGTCGCAATCTCCCACAGGCGAGTGGCCGGCATACTGTCCGAGGTCATACCATAGCCGACCACGGGGAAGCTGGAGAAGGTGAGCCGATGCGAGCTAATCTTTGCGCCTGGCGGCAGCGTTCCCTGCACTGTGGCAAGCGCAGAGTCCACGCGCTGCAAGGTTTGAAACATATCCACGTTCCAGTCGAAGAAGAGGTCGATCTCTGCGGTTCCCCTGCTGGTGAGGGCACGTACATCATTGAGCCCCTGGACGCTGCTCACGGCGATCTCCACCGGCCGCGTGACGCTTACCAGCATCTGGTCAATCGGCATGACCCCGTTATCGAGAGCAATGATGACGCGGGGGAAGTTGGTCTGTGGAAATACCCCGGTCGGTATCTGAAAGGCGACGTAAACGCCCAGCCCGACCAGGGCTATCACAAGACAGATCAGCGCCTTGGAATAGCGGGTGAGCCAGAAAGAGTCGCTTGCAGCCTGCTTCGGATCGTTTTCTTTATCTTCAGATGCGGACTCGTTTGGGTCTTTTGTCATGGCTGCGAACCGTTCGGCGCGGGGAACGAGACTGGCGAGGGCTTGACCTTGGTGCCGTCGGGCAGACCATATGCTCCGGTTGCGATCACAAACTCACCGGCCTGAAGCCCCTTCACAATCTGTACTGACCCGCCGGTCTCAATTCCGGTAGTGACGTCCTGCCGTTTCGCATGATGATCGCTGGTCACCGTCATCACAGATTTCGCTCCGGCGGAGTCTGTCAGGATCGAGGTGAGAGGCACAACAGTAGCGTTCGGGACCACTCTCGCCAGCAAATCCACTTGAACGGAGGTTCCAGGCTGGAGCTTATTGTCGGGATTGGGTGCCTCCACCCAAACCTCTACGGTCGTGCTGTTTGGATCGAGCGCTGGACTGATAACAACGATCTTTCCGTAGATAGCATCGTTTACTCCGGGGACATGGATCGCTCCCTGATCTCCCATCTTGAGCAGGGCAGCCTGCGGATGCGGCAGATGCAGGCGGACAATAACGCTGGTAACGTCCATCACGATAATCAAAGGCGTTCCGGCCTGAGCGATGTCCCCCGGATAGACGGAGCGGTCCGCGATGACGCCATCGATCGGGCTGCTAAGCCGGGTGTACCCCAACTGAGCGGTAGCTGTAAGGTATTGCCCTCGGGCGGCTTCCATCTGCCCTTTGGCCGCATTTGTTTCGACCGAATGCCCACTGGACCTTAGATCGGCGAGTTGTTTCTGCGCGGTCAACGCCTGATTTTTGGCCGCTGTTAACGCAACGGCTGCCTGATCCACCTGCTTGCGAGCTCCCGCATGCTGCTCATAAAGCGACAGATAGCTTTCATACAGCTTTTGCTGTGCATCCAGGGCGGCGTTAGCGTTTTGAAAGCCAAGCTCTGCCTGCTGCATCTGCTCGGGAAGGCTCGTCGCTACCGTCTTTGTATAGTTTGCCTTCGCCTGATCGAAGCTCCCCTCTGCCGCTACCGCTGCCCCAGACAGGTCCTCGTTCTCCAGGACGGCCAGAAGCTGACCACGATGGACACGATCGCCGCGATTGACGTAGAACGCCTTAACTGGAGAGCTGATTTTGGGAGCGAGAGAGGCTTGATGGAGAGGGAATATCGTTCCTCCGCCTGACACGAACTCCGAGATGGACTGCCGCTGGACCTGCGCTACCTCCACGCTGACGGGCACAACGGGAGCGGGTTTAGGCGAACTGCTGCACGCGGTCAGGAAGAGAAAGACACACGAGCTGAGAAAGACCATTCTGTTCTTCATAGCTATAGAGTCCCGGTCAGTGTCTGGAGTTGTGCCAAAGCGACGTGGTATCGGTTCAGACCGTCTTCGGACGTGTTTTTCGCGAGGGCGAGCGAGTCTTCTGCGCTGACAACCTCAAGCGCAGTAGCCTCACCGGCCTGGTAGCGAAGGAGTGTCAGATGAAGATTCTCCTGGGCAAGGTCGCGCGAATGATTCAAGGACGCAACCAGATTCCGCGTCGTCTCCGCCTGTTGGTAGAGCGATCGGAGGTTGGCCTCCACCTGGCGCTCTGCGAAGCCTGCCTTGACCTCAGAAAGGTGAACATTGGCCTCGGCCTGACGGACCTTGCTGCGCGTAGCACCCCAGTTCCACAAAGGTATATCTAACGTGATGTCACCCGCGTAACCAAGATTTTGCCGATTCTGCACAACAATGTTTGGAAGCTGGCTTTGGCTCGTGCCCAGCGTATTCCTGCCCGTGGAGGCCAGTTGGTTTGCGTCGATGCCGTAGTAGAAGTTGACCGAAAGCGAGGGAAGATAACCGTATCGGGCTACAGTTGCAGCCGCCTTGGCCTCTGCAACGCCGTAGTGAGCGCTTTGCAGGTCCGGATTGGCTTCCGTCGCTGTAGCGCGAGCCTCGCCGGGCGACGGGAGCGCCGGCAAATCGGCAAGATCGTCGATTACAGTAAAGGTCTGATCAAAATGCGGAAACAAAAGAACCGCCAGCGAGAGCCTGGCCTGCTCCACGGCAAGGGTCTGATTCTGTACATCTTGCGACCGCTGTTCAGCCTGCATATCCGCTTTGACAACGTCTACATGAGACACAATGCCAGCATCCTCCTGCTTTGAGGTGATGTCGACAAATTGCCGAGCCTGCTGCAGGGACTCGTTCGCGTTGGCGACCTTCCGCTGGGCCGTGAGCAGGTTGTAGTAGTCCTGGACGACGGTTGCGACAAGACCGCGGCGAGCGATCTCCTCCTGCGCCACGGCAACAGCTTCGGCTGCTCGCGCTTGCTGCGATTGCCCGCTGCGCACAAAGGACAGCAAATTCTCGCGCACCACGGCCTGCTCGTTGTAGACATGCACTCCATCGTTTGCAATGAACACGCCCGAGGGTGTGCCATTTCCCTCTGTGTAGATAAATTGGTTCAGAGCATTCACGGTTGGCAGCCGCGCGTCCCTGGCCTGGATACGATTCTCATGAGTGATGCGTACGTTGGTTTGAGATGTTTGGAACTGAGGGCTATACGCCTGCGCGAGCCGTAAGGCGTCCTTTAAAGCAATCACGGAAGGCTGCCCCTGAGCTGCGGCGGCTACCCTCTGACCGTAGGCGAAATGGGACAGAAACATGGCAAACGTCACGCAGGTGACGCAGCGTGCGTTAGCCCATTCCTTTCGACGATGCCGAAGATAGTCTATTGAGCTGCTCCTTAGGCTCCATTCAGCGTTCACAAAAATCACATTGTCCATCCGTTCCCATCTTTTTCGGACGGCACTCGGGCGAGAATTCATCCCGTCGGCGAAGCTCGTAAAGTTATGATCAGCACTTCGCCAACGAGATATCAACGGTTCTTGACGCCACGCCACTATCTAACGGATTTGTTGCCACTCGGCATAACGTGCATCATTCTTCATTCTTCATGACGCAGTGTTTCACCATTGGGGCCTACCTGGATTTCAAAATGCTTGCCGCTCTTTTCAACCTGAGCTTCGTAAGCGACGAGCTTGTCCTGCTTCCGAAGCGATTCGACCTTCTTCACTGTTCCAACTTTGGCCTTGGTCGTAAGCGCAGCCTTAACCTGAGGGGAGAGTGTCTCAAACGCGACTTCCTCCTCGACTTCCTGGATGTTCCCCTTCCCATCGAACTCAATGTTTTTCGTATGACCGCCGACGATCAGCTCGACCTCGTAGGTCTGGTGCCCGTTTTCCGTTTCGGTTGTGAACCCCTTGACCGTGGCACCTTTGATCTGCTGCTGAAGAGCATTCTCTACTGCCGGTGGGAGGCTGGAACGACGAATGGACCTTTCGGCGGCGAAGGCTAAAGATGAAATTGAGATTATGGCGGCTAGTGTCGTTACATCGCGCATTTTCATTGATGGCTCCTTGTTGAACCCTCCCGGAGGGCTCATAGATACACTGTCGCAAGGACGACCTGAAAGGAAACTTAATGCGAAGGGAGTTTCTTCTTCAGCCTACATTAAGGTACAGAGGGCTGAGATCTATCAGGGTCGCCCTATGCGAGCATTGGTGATTGAAGACGAACGTCGCTTGGCAGAAAACATCGCTCGTGGCCTGCAGCAGGGCGGCGGGTTTGCGGTGGATCTTGCGTTCGATGGAGAAGACGGACTCTATAAAGCCGAAGGGCTGATCTATGACGTGATCGTTCTGGACCTGATGCTGCCTTTGGTGAACGGGGAAGAGGTTCTTCGTAGACTTCGCAGGAACGGCTCCACTTGCCCAGTGCTCGTGCTCACCGCTAAAGAAGGGAAAAACCATCTCATTGCGGTACTCAATTCAGGGGCTGATGATTACCTTGCGAAGCCTTTCGACATGGGAGAACTGGTTGCGAGGATCAAGACAATCATCCGCCGCAGTCAGGGGCATGCGGTGTCGCGACTTGCTCTCGACACATTAGAGCTCAACTTCAGCGAAAGATCCGTTCGACGGTCCCAGAAGCTGGTCCAGCTCACTCCAATGGAGTACCGGGTGCTCGAATATCTGATGCTTCGCGTTGGAAAAGTCGTATCGAAGAGCGAACTGTTGGAACATCTCTACGACTTCAACTGGGAGAAATTCAGCAATGTAATTGAGGTCTACATCTCTGGCCTGCGGCGAAAGCTCGACTATGAAGGAGAAGTGAAGCTGCTTCATACCCTCCGAGGCCATGGATATTGCCTGCGGTATCCGGAGACGCCTTGAACCGATCGATACGCAGAAATATTCTATTGCTCCTCGTGGTGGCTCAAGGTCTCCTTACGGCAGTCTGCGCGACGGCTCTCGTGGTGTACGTCAATCAGCAACGCCTCGCCGTTATCGACACAGAACTTGAACGGCGAATCGGCCTTCTTGTAGCCGCACTTCAGATCGACGATGAGGATCCCTCAAAACTGGATTTCACGAGGCCAGAACCTCCTTCCGCAGGAGATCTCTACGTAATCCAGGATCACGCGGGAGCAGTTCTAGGAATGTCACGCCCCGGGACTTCACCCGAACAGATTAGTGAGGCGACAAGCAGTTACAACTTCACCGATCGAGGGAATCCTTACCGGGGTCGTGTGAAGCGAGGCATTCCCGTCATTGATCCCGACGAAGAGAACTCCGTGATCCGCACACCCCAGGTAAACATCTGGTACGCCATGCCCTTAAGTGACTTCGATCGCGATTCCCGCACAATTGTGCTGATCGCCATTGGATGCAGTCTGTTCTGGGTCGCATCGTCCTGCATTATTGCCTGGTTTTCCGTAACGAAAGGCATGGTGCCTTTGATGGAGCTAGCAAGACAAGCATCAGCTGTTTCGGAACGAAGTTGGGCACTCTCTCTTTCGCCGGATGTACGCGATATTTCCGAAATCCGGCCGCTTGCCCTTTCCCTTGAAGCGCTTGTCACCCGGCTGAGTATCGCATTTTCCCGGGAACGAACCTTCGTGAATGACGCGGCGCACGAGCTAAAGACGGTGGTTGCTATTCAGAAATCCTCTTTGCAAGTTGCGCTGCACGGTGATGAAACGGTCTCTGAATATCGGCGCGGCCTGGAACGGGCACTTGAAGATCTTGACCGCCTCAACGCGCTGGTCCATCGAATGCTCTCTCTGGCATCTATTGAAGGGTCGGACCGCGCAAAAGAAAGCGAGTGGGTGTCCCTGGAGGAAACGATTCTTGCGGCCTGCGATCAGCTTGCTCCGGTCGCCGCCGCATACGGTGTTGCGATTATGACGAAATTCGTTGGGCACTACTACATCGCGAGTGAAGAAGGTCTTCTCCAGACTCTCTGGGTGACACTTCTGGAAAATGCCATCCGGTATAGCCCCCCGGATTCGTCGGTCAAGATCACTTGCTCCCTGGAAAAGCATCTCGCGACCGTGGTTGTCGAAGACTGTGGAGCAGGAATTCCTGCTGAAGACTTGCCGCACGTATTCGAACGGTTTTATCGTGGGGACGTCTCTCGCTCCAGAGAAACCGGCGGATTCGGTTTAGGTCTGGCGATTGCAAAAGCTATCGCGGAAAGGCATCGTGGGGAGATTGAAATCAAAAGCGGTCCTGGTTCAGGCACAATTGTCCGTGTCTCTCTCCCTTGCGCATAATGGAAGCATTCTCGCCATCGGCCTCCCCAACAACTTTTTTAGAAACCGTGGACTATACAGATAACCGGGCTGGAAGGGTCATCTGCTGCTAGATGCTGTCCAACCCGGTCATCGATCTTTTTAGTGTCTCTTCAAAATAAGTAGTAGTTGCCAAGGGGTTCAATCTCCACCCAATCAGTGGGCGGCGTGGTCGCGTGCGATGGTAAGCAACTTGAAAGTCCCTGCCAGAACGGCAGGGCGACCACCACCCGCAGGAGCAGGGCCGAATTGTGCCGAAACAACGAATACACGGTGAGTCAGAGGGTCAACGCCGGAGTTGCGGGAGCCTGCGGGCGTAGCAAGAGTCTGCAGCACATGGTAACCGTTGCCAAAGGGTTGGCATACGTGGCATCCGGCAAGAACCGAATCTACTTTGAGGGACGTCCCGTATTCGCCCCTGCGTATCCTCCAAACGCGTACGACTAACAATTAGCTGATCTCGGCTTCACAGTCGGTCTACATGGCGCGGGCAATTAGATTCACGCCGTGCGCCCTCCAGTCGTATTGCCACTCTTCTCTATTGCATTGTGCTTGAGGTTTCCTCGTTGCATCCGCAAGCATTCAAAAGATCTCGCTCGAATAAAGAAGGTGGAGCGATTTATGGATCAGGTGGTATACGTATTCCTTGCGGAAACTTCGAATGAGTTGGTTGCGAAACAGAGAGAGTTCCACCTATTAGGAATTCCCAAGTAATACTTCACAGCAGACCGGGATAAGAATGAAAATGAAAATCGATTTTGCGCTTGTGCTTTCACTTGTGTTTGCGATAGTTTCCTGCCCTCTGATGATGGCGCAAAAGGCGCCGACGGGACGCAACGTTCCCCCACATAGACCCCAAGGGCCCTGCGATGTCTATGGGGCTGCGGGTAACTCCTGTGTAGCCGCACACAGCACTGTACGCGCGTTATATGAGGCCTATAACGGGCCTCTCTACCAGGTTTTGCGGCAATTGGATGGTAAGACGTTGGATATTGGCGTTGTGCCTTCTGCCGCCTCGCCAGTTCCTGATCCGGGCGGATACGCCGACGCGACTGCCCAGGACAAATTCTGTGCCGGCACCTATTGCTGGATCAGCATCATCTACGACCAATCTCCCAAGCACAACGATCTCACTCAGGCTCCACGCGGTGGGTTTAGTGGCCCGGCGATGGGAGGTTTCGATAACCTTCCGATCGCCGATATGGCGCCGATAACGATCATGGGGCATAAGGTCTATGGCGCGTTCATCGCACCGGGCATGGGACTTCGCCAAAACGATGCGAAAGGCACTGCGGTCGACGATCAGGCGGAGGGGCAATACCTGGTAGCGAATGGCAAGCACTACAACGCCGGTTGCTGCTTCGACTACGGCAACGGCGAGATCGACAGCCGCGACGATGATAACGGCACGATGGAAACCATCTATTTTGGCAACGCCACCCCGTGGTTCAGCGGAAGCGGGAAGGGTCCGTGGATTATGACCGATCAGGAGAACAATCTGGTCGGTTGCGTCAACGACGACAATTCAAAAGGCTGTCCAAATCTACCCAGCATCCCCTGGCGGTTCGTGACCGTAGTCGCCAAGGGAGAACCGCACCACTGGGCATCGATGGGTGGGGACGCGCAAAAGGGCGCTCTGTCCGTCATGTTCGATGGGGCGCGCGTGGATGCTACCTATGACCCGATGCGTAAGCAGGGGGCTATTTTGTTGGGTAATGGTGGCGACAACAGTGACGGCTCGCAAGGAACCTTCTATGAAGGAGCGATAACAGCCGCTGGAACCTATCCATCGCATGCTACCGACCAGCTTGTCCAGGCAAACATTGTGGCTGCCAGGTACGACGTGACTCCACTGAGCATCGAGCCCGCGGCGACAGCAGCAACATCGGCAGCGTCTCTGACGTTCACTCCGGGGTCTTCGCGGGACTTTACGGAGACATTCACGAATACAACAGGAGCGCCCGCAACGGGCTTATCGTTGAGTGTCGCTGTACCCAGCAAGCAGTGGGTCTCTGTCGTTTCAGGCACAAAAGATACGGCAAAAACGTTCTCTCAGCAGGTCGCACCGGGTGCGACTGTGAGCGCGACGTTCACAGTCACTTCCGGGCCAGTAGCCTTTGGCGGCGATCTCGTCGGCAGTGCATTGTGGACAAATCCAACCAGCGGCAGAAAACAAGTCGAGACAGTGGTTAAAAAAGTTCGCAATGCCAGACCAGTCAAGATCAATGAGTTTCGAGTCACTTCTGGCGCTCCCGGCAACCCGACAAACTCATTTATCGAGCTTTACAACAAGGATTCCCAAAGCATCGATATATCCAACTGGACTTTGACCGAACACCCAGCCCATCAGGCTATCTTCTCGGCAGTAAAGATCCCCGCTGGGACAAAGCTTGCAGCCGGCGGTTTCTATCTGCTCGGCCTCTCCAACTCCGGGCTGGCAATACCTGCGCGCACGGGCGACAGCATCCTGCATGTCAGGAACACCGATGGAATGTCGGTTGGCGATACCATCACGATCGATACTGGCTCCCACTTGGAAACGCGCAAAATTGCAAGTCTGGGGACGGCTGCCAGCAACCACACAACGCTATGGCAGCCTCTTCCGGATGGACCAGTGATCACAATTTCTCCTGGCGCAACCAATGTGCCTGTTGAGAGCGTCTCTGGCTTCGTTGTTGGTCAGAAGATCGCGCTCGGCTACGGGACTACCTACCCGGTTGTTGCAAATACTGTGGAGCAGTATGAGATAGCCACGGTGACCGCTGTCGGCAAGCCGGGCACACAAGCCTATCTGGCCACCGATGCGCATGTCGAAGTCACCAACATCAAAGTGTCCTCGCTCTCCGATATCTCCATTGGCGACAAGATCAGGTTAGATATCGACAGCGTTGGCCATGGAATTGAAACCGTGACCGTGGAGCATGTCGGCACGGCAGCCATTAAGACCAATCTTTCAGACGCTGTGAACTCCGGAGCGACCCGGATCAGCGTGCGTCGTGCACAGGGTTTAGCTGTGGGTGACAGGATTACGGTCGGCACGCCAGCGAGCCAGCAAACCGTAACTATCACCGCTGTTGGTAGCAAGGGTGAGGACGGTCGCGTCATCGACTTTACACCCGCCCTGGCTAAGTCTCATGTGGCTAATGAGTGGGTAGTACTTCCGGGCACGGGTCTGGATCTGGCAGCGCCCCTGCGGTTCAATCATGCGGCTAATCTCCCGTTCAGCAATCGCGGAACAGGAATCACCTTCCAGCCAGCGACTGCCTTTGCCCATTCGAGCAATGAGCCAATCCAGGCGCTTGGCACTGGGATAGCACTCGACAGGCCACTGGCCAACAATCATGCGATCCACTCGGTTGTACATGATGTTGCCGTCAAGACCGCGGGGTACCAAGGGAAGCCGGTTCCCAATCAATGGTTTGGCGGACCGGAATTAACTACCATTTCTCCGCAATTCGGTCATAGCATCACCGTCGAAGAGGGCAGTATTGTTCTTCGGGATGCGTCTGGAGTAGTTGCCGACACCCTCAACTACGGGGCCCTCGTCGACCCATGGGCCGCAGAAGGCGACCAAGCCACATCAGGCGCCCGGCTAAGCGGTTGCTATGCTCCCGCACCCGGCTCAGGGTTCGAATCCTGGTCAACGGTGGTGGCCTCGATTGCCACCAATTCGAGCGCAGGACGATTCCCCGACGGCATCGATACCGACAGCAATTGCACCGACTTCCTGACACAGACCGTTGCCACCCTATCGGTCGCTTCACCGGCAGGCGCAAGCAACATCAAGGTCGCGACCACAGAAGGCTTTCACCCCGGCCAGACGATCCTTATTGATGCTGGTACGAATCTTGAAGCCGCTGTCATCGCTACAGTTGGCACGGCAGGAGCCACGACGATACGCACTTCCACCCGCCTCGGAGCGACCGTTCTACCTGCCTCAAACGCGACAGGCTTTAGTAAAGGCCAGACAATCACGATCGGCGATGGCGCAAACTCCGAAACGGCCGTCGTCTCCTCGATCAGAACCCGCGGCACCGCCGCCATCACGGTCGCTGTGCCACTCACTCATACGCACACGGCTGGAGCACAAATTTCGGGCAGCGGTATCAGCCTCACGGCTCCCTTAGCCCGGATCCATACGAGTGGAGCGCAAGTCTCGGACAACATTCCCACTCCTGGCGCGCCGAACCGATATCACGGGAGAAATAATTGAGGCTACGAAGTGGGCGCGCCAGGTTGGGATGATCCAGAGTCTTTGCTGGGCATAGCGGTACCTGTACCAGAAGTTGATGGTGAGGTGGTACACGATTTCTTGTGGAATCCCTGCGTCCGGTTTGAGTGCCATTAGAAGGCGTATTTTGTTGTGTGCTAGAAGGCATTGTGTCCGGTCTTGCATTGGTTTGGGGCTGGGTGCCTCCTGGGACTGCGAGCACCGACAATTACGCCGGTCTGGCATCCGGTGCTGGAGGGCAAGTAAGCACCAACCTAACGGCTGCGTTGTCGGAAACGCTGAGTAAGACCTGGGGACGTCACTCCGTCCGCTTCGGATTTGAGGGCAATCTCATACGCTATAACGTGCAGAATCCCCAGAGTGACTAGGGTGTTTTCAACCTGAATCGCACACCTACCCAGAGGAGCTACCAAACGCAGATGCTACTTCTGGCGATCCTATCGCATCACTGCTGCTTGGGACCTTCGCTTCTGTGTCTTACAACATCACCCCGGCTTACGCGCTGCAACAGATTTATATGGCTGGCTTTGTCCAGACGATTGGCGCGTCAATGACAAGCTTACCGTCAATCTTGGCGTTCGCTATGACTATGAATCTCCTTTTACGGAGCGCTATAACAAGCAGTTGGAGGCTTCGATCCGCCTGCTACAAACCCTTTGCAGGTTACTGGTCTGTCCTAGAAGGGCGGGTTAACACTTACGGATTCGACGCATCGCTATCCCTATCCGAAAGACTTTAACAATTGGCAACCACGTTTGGGGTTTGCCTATCGTGCGACATCAACCACCGTGGTGTCGGAGGGTTCGGGATTATTTACTTCAATACGTTGGAGTCACCTATTGGAACCGGGTTCAGCCAATCGACCTCAACAAATGGAACGGTTGCAAGCTCACCTCTGCCGCAGGCCAACCTGAGCAACCCCTTCCCAAATGGTGTAACGGTTCCTACCGGGAGCACCCTCGGCCTGGCGACAGGGGTTGGAACAAGTGTGAGCTTCTATGACCCACACCATGTTCAGCCCAATAGCACACAGTTTTCCGCCAGTATTCAGCAGCAGTTCCCCGGAAACCTTTCTCTTCAAATTGCTTATGTAGGTACGCGCGCCGATAAGCTGGAGGTATCGCAGAATCTGAACTCCTTGCCCCAGCGGTACTACAGCACAGGAACCGATCCGGTCGCTAATCTGGCAAACCAAACCTTCCTCAACGCGCCACTAGCGAACCCGTGGGCCGGCAAAGTGCCAAACAACAACACACTCAACGCCGCCGCCATCTCCCGCAACCTGCTTCTGCTTCCCTTCCCTGAGTTCGGCAGCGTTACGGAGACCGGCTCATCGATCGGGTACTCTCGCTACAATTCGCTGCAGATCCAAGTCTCGAAGCCCATGCGTCATCACTTCACCTTCCAGGGAAACTTTACCTGGAACAAGAGTATCAACCATACTGGCTTCCTGAACTACTTCGGGGCTGACGGACTCTCTAGCCTGGCCAGCATTCAGGACAGGGGCGCTTCGCTGGTGGGTAATCTGTTCGGTACGGTGGAGCTGCCTAAGTTCCTTGGTCGCCCAGCGTAGCAACGCCTCGCCATTGGCGGCTGGAAGCTGAATGGACTGCTGCGTGCACAAAATGGGTCTCTCGTGTCAGCTCCTGGCAACGTCGACCAGATCGGCGACGGGCGTGTTGCGCCCCACGACTTCAGCCGGTTCTTCAACACCTGCTACCAGGATCAGACCGGCAAACCAGTAGTGAGCGTCGTCAACGCGGGTACGGGAAGCTACAGCGTGCGGGGCTGCGAAGCGCTCTCTCCGGCAACAAACCCTACGTACCGGCAGCGATACTCCTACACCTTCCAGAACAACAGTCCCTACATAGGCTACCGCCAGCGGATCTATCCGCTTGAAGACGTATCGCTCTTCAAACAGTTCATCCTTCGCGAGGGGGTCAGCTTTGAAATTCGCGGCGAGTTCTTCAATGTAGGAAATAGGCCTAACTTCGGCGGTCCCGGTACGGGCCTCAACAGTTCGACCTATGGGTTCGTCACGCTGACTCAGGCCAATGACGCCCGCATCGGCCAGTTGACAGGTCGCATCAATTTTTAGCTTTGTCCTTCCATTGGGTCGCGCTCTTCGAGGCGACCCAAAACCTTTGCAGGGTTTTCAGATTAATGTGTGAATTTTCAAATTCGTGATGATCGGAGATCGATGCTACCGATGCGAGCCGAAATAAATATCGAAGCACAATGTTTGCTAAGCTCTCAGGAACGCAAGCTTAAGATGTTAACCGGTGCCTAAATAGCACGTGGCAGCGCAGAGGGATAGGTCGATCACGGCAAGGATGTGCCCCTTCATTCGCAAAGACGAACAACTAACGTAGGCTCGACTTAAGGAGAAACATGTCCTCTTTTCGTTGTCTTGGCTGCTGCCTTTTGCTTGCTGTTCTCGTCTCCGCTTCTTCCAGGCCGTCCAGGGCACAGGTCGAGGCTGTCCATTCGCTTGACGCGGGCTTTCGCACGCCACCTGCCACCGCGAAGCCATGGGTGTTCTGGATGTGGCTGCGCGTGAAAACGACACACGATGCAATTACTGCGGACCTCGAGGCCATGCACAGCAAAGGTATCGAAGGCGCAATTCTTTACGATAGCGGCGTTGGTGGAGGAATGGAATCAGAGCGGCGCATGGTGATGGGGAACAAGGAATACGTACAGGTGCCGACACGCGATTTCGCGGGGGCTCACTTCACACCTATACCAGAACCTCCGATGCCGTCGTGGCAACCGGAGTCGCGCGAACAGATGCGCTTCGCCGCAAAGGAGGCTGGGCGCCTCGGCGTCAAGCTCGTAATAACGGTGGGCCTTGCAGGCACGTCCGGGGACATACCCCTCGAAGACAGCCAGCAGCGGTTAGTCTGGTCGGAAACGGATGTCGATGGTGGCGTCGATGTAGATGTTTTGCTGGATGCGCCCAGGCGAGTCGTGCCCGCGAGCCGCGTTGCCTTTGTATCGATGGTGCCGGGGACTTCTGTAGGCGCGTTGCATCTGGAATCTCTTCGTCCCGTCGCCGTTTTGGCCATACCAAATCAGGAACACGTAACTCCCTCTGAGGTCATCAACCTAAGTAACCGCGTCGATGCCGCTGGCCGGCTCCACTGGACCGCTCCCTCGGGCAAGTGGCGAGTGCTGCGTTTCAGCTACGAACCGACTCGCATGAAAAACGCATGGGGCCTGTATACGGACGCGATGAGTGCGCAGGCGCTGGATCATACCTGGGAGGTCACCATCGGACGGATCCTCCATGAGATGACGGCGGAAGAGCGGCGCGGACTTTACGGCATTGAAGACGATAGCTGGGAGGCGGGAGACTCGACGTGGACGATTCTGTTTCCGGTAGAGTTTCAGCGCCGCCGTGGGTATGACCTTACGTCGTGGCTGCCTGCTCTGGCCGGCATCGACGTTGGCAGCGCTGAGGATGCCGAAGGAGTACGACGAGATTACTACCGGACGATCGCCGATCTGATCGCAGAAAAGCACTATGGGCATCTTGCAGAGCTTGCGCGTCGCAATGGGTTGGTCTCCTTCTCGGAAGCAGCAGGGCCAAACTCTGCAGAACTCGGTCCTGAGCAAAATTTCGCGCATATCGATGTTCCGATGGGCGAGTTCTGGGTTCCGTCGCAGCATCGGCCTACTCCAAATCGCCGCTTTCTCATGCATGATGCCGCTTCATCAGGCCATGTGTACGGACAGCGAGTGATCGGCTGCGAGAGCTTTACATCGGTCGGGCCACATTGGGAGGACACGTTTTTTGACATGAAGAACACGGCCGATCAAGGATTTACGGAGGGATGCAATCTAAACTTCATTCATAATTTCAGCCAATCGCCGTCGGTCACAGCGCGTCCCGGCTATGTTTACTTCGCCGGAACCCACTACGAGCGAGGTGTTACCTGGTGGAATCAAACGCCTGCCTTCAATGCTTACCTTGGGCGTGCCGCTTTTATGCTGCAACAAGGTCATTTTGTTGCCGATGCGCTCTACTTTCGCGGCGATGCCATTGGTCAAATAGAGCAGCAAAAGAAAGCGCTCCCCGCCGTCGGGTACGACCACGACAACATCAACCTGGATGCCCTGGTACGGAGACTGTCTGTGCAAGATGGCCTACTCGCCCTTCCAGATGGGATGACGTATCGCATGCTCATACTGCCCGCCGAGCAGCGTATGGCGCCTGAGGCGCTTCAGAAGATTGCCTCTTTGGCAGCAGCCGGGGCCGTAGTGGTTGGCCCCAGGCCCACGGGCGTGGCTGGTCTAATGACCGATTCTGAACAGCAGAAGAGATTCGACGCGCTTGTTTCAAGATTGTGGGATAGCACCGTCGCAGACCGGATTCAGCGCGGACATGTATTCCCAGGCGAGGCAAAGGCCGCTTTGCAAATGCTGCACCTCAAGCCCGACCTCGCGTTCCAAGGCGTCAGCGACGAGGGTGAGATGGACTGGATCCACCGCCGTTCTGGAACGGCGGACATCTACTACGTCACCAGCCGCTGGAACAATACGGAGAAGATCGATGCCAGCTTTCGGGTCTCGGGAAAGCAGCCGGAGTTGTGGAACCCGGTCACGGGCGAGATTCGTGATGCGCGCGCATTTCGCCAGCATGACGGTGTTACGACCGTGCCACTCGTCTTCGATCCGCGCGGGTCCATCTTTGTAGTATTCCGCCAGCCAATCGCCGACAGCATGAGCGGACCCGGCCTCTCAAACGAACCCACTTTTTCCCGTGTACTCACACTCAAGGGACCATGGCAGGTCAGCTTCGATGCGAAGTGGGGAGGGCCAGCCACACCGCAGATCTTCGACGAATTGATTGACTGGACGAAGCTTCCGGACAACGGCATTCGCTTCTACTCCGGCAGTGCAGTCTACCGCAAACAGTTCAGACTGGTCTCGATGCCGAAGCCAGGGGAAGCACTCTTCCTGGATTTGGGAGAAGTCCACGAAGAGGCAGAGGTTCGTCTGAACGGCCGGAAGTTAGGAGTGGTCTGGACGAACCCTGCTCGAATCGATATCAGCAAGGAAGTTAGACGAGGAGAAAACAACCTTGAGATAACGGTTGTCAATCTGTGGCCGAACCGCATGATCGGCGATGCGGGTCTGCCTGTCGACGAGAGGTTCACCAAAACAAACGCGCAGAAATTTAGTTCAGCCACGCCACTCTATCCTTCAGGGCTACTGGGTCCGGTTGTGCTCGAGACAGCGAAGTAGGTTCAGACTCGCAAGTGATGGATGAGGGATCAAATACGCATAGGTTAGCGACGAGATTAACTCGATGAGTTGGAGCGAACTGTGATTTGATACCCATCCCTGTCCTGCCCCAACCGAACAACAGAATTCTCGCAGCAGTAAACCTAAGCAACGTCGACCTAACGGGGGTTCACCACACCAACGTCCGAAATCGTACGCTAACGGCCAGCGTAAACCTGAGCGTTTGCTATTGTTTTCCGAATCGCGCACGGCGACGTTCAATAAGTGCATTGGCCTGAAGTGTCAGTCGAGAGCACAAGTTTCGGTTTGCCCATCATCCTGGAACGCAGGATTGCACAAACAGCGCCATTTAGTGATCAAAGCTGCCCCGTAGAGAACTGTCCCAAAGGTCTTCCCGTCAGCCTCCCGCGATGGCACCAATAACCAGAAAAGGCTCCCGTCCTGCGGCGATATCTTCCGGTACCGGCTCATCCGGCGATGCGTTCGAGAGGTCCTCTTCGCAAGCGAAAAAGCGGATAAACGGCCGCCGAACCTTCGTCCTATGGTCCCGAATCGTCCCTGAAAGGGCAGGATAAGCCTCCTCCAACGCATCCAGAATCGAGCGCTGGGTGACCGGTGCGGCCACCGCCAGGATCACCGGATTGCTCACTCCGCCCGCAAGCTGGCGCAGATGCATCGGCAACTCAATCTGCACCTTCACGGCTGCACTCACGGAAGCGTCTGAACCTCAACCGACAGCACCCCCGGGAGATCATGAACAATCGCCTCCCACGAGTCTCCTGAGTCCGAAGACGCGTAGACCTGCCCACCCGTCGTACCGAAGTAAACCCCGCAGTCATCGAGCGTGTCGACTGCCATCGCATCGCGCAGCACGTTCACATAGCAGTTCGCCTGCGGCAGCCCTTGGGTCAACGGCTCCCACTCCTCTCCGCCCGATCGGCTGCGGAAGACCTTGAGCGCACCATCGAGCGGAAAGTGCTCTGAATCGCTCTTGATCGGGACGACGTACAGCGTCTCCGGCTCGTGGGCATGCACGTCGATGACAAAGCCGAAATCGGTCGGGAGATTCCCGCTGATCTCACGCCAGTTCTCCCCGGCATCGTCGGTCCGCATCACGTCCCAGTGTTTCTGCATAAAGACGGTCTCGGGCCGCTTAGGGTGGATCGCAAGATGATGCACGCAGTGCCCAACCTCCGCCGCCGGGTCAGGAATATAAGGTGAGTGAAGTCCTTTGTTGATAGGCTTCCACGTTTCGCCCCCATCATCCGTACGAAAGGCACCGGCTGCCGAGATGGCGATGAACATTCGCTTCTCATTCTTCG
>JBDTDX010000263.1:0-4300 GCA_039922815.1 Granulicella sp. | reverse complement strand
GCCCCTGCAGCCGTCCCTCCGCCTCCCGGTAACGGTTATCCGAAATCCTCTCGGCCCCCGCCTCTTCAAAGAAGCAAGGGGAATTTGTCGATGGAATGCAGCTGGGTAATTATCATGGTGTTAACACGGCAGATAAGTCTTGTCAGAGCCTAAGAAAGGGGGTACAAAAGGGGGGAACTAACGGAGGACTTCGATGAGCGTTTCGGTGGCGACGGTGGTGCGTGAGGTGATGGATATCCGGCAGGCGGCGGATTATCTGGGCATCAGCGGCGATACGCTGTACCGGTATGCGTCTGAAGGGTTTGTGCCGGCGTTCAAGCTGGGGAATCGGTGGCGGTTTCGGAAGAGCCTGCTGGACTCGTGGATGGACGAGAAGAGCGGCGTGAAGCCGGTGGCGGCTACTCCGATGGCGGTGGTGCCGAAGCAGAAGAAGCCGGCTGGGCGGGCTCGCTGATTTTTGAAGTTTTCTGCGTCTTGGTGGGGACGGTTTCGAGTGGCCGATAGGGGAGGGGTATACGATCCCACCCTTCGCAAAGAGCGCGAAGGATGGGGCACCCGGCTATTGCTGCCGCATTCGAAGAGATGGGGCTGTGTGGGCGGCGCTTCTCAGTTTATTCCATCGATTGCGTTGCTCGGTTCCCGTCTCCAGTCCAGAGAGGATGCGGGCAGGAAGTCCATTGCCGGTTGGCGGCGGATTTGTACGCTACGGTACGAGGTGGGCGCCTGCATAGCCAACGAAGAAATAAGAGGTGATGAGAAAGAGGAGGATGGTCGTGCAAAAGGCAATGACGATGAAAAGAAAATCGGGGCCTTCAAGGGCATCATCATGTTTATGTTTTAGTTCAGGCGTCGTCGTCATAGTTAACATCATGCACTGTTTGGGGGTGGATTTGCCAGCCCTATACGCATTTTTGTGTTCTGCGGCTCCGCCGAAGGTTCGGGGAACAGCGTGAGCGATTGTGGGCGAGTCGCGGTCAGCTTGCGGTGGAGGATTTCGCGGGCTGCAGGGTGAGGAGCGTGATCTCAGGGGGGCAGTTGAGGCGGAAGGGTACGCCGGTGGTGCCGATGCCTCGGTTGACGTAGAGCTGCATCTGGTTGAAGCGGAAGAGGCCGGCGACGTACTTCTTTCCCATGGGGGGTAGAACGAGGGGGCCGAGGAAGGGGAGGCAGACCTGGCCTCCGTGGGTGTGGCCGGAGAGCATGACGTCGACGAGCGGGCCGCGGGGATGCTGGGCGACGGCGTCGGCGAAGTCGGGTGGGTGGGCCATAAGGATGACGGGGCCGTCGGGGTGCTGGGGGACGGCGAGGTCGAGGATGGGGTAGGAGGTGCCGGGGTCGTCCACACCACCGAGCCAGAAGCGCTGGTTGCCGCGCTCGATGGGGACGTAGCTGTTGACGAGGGTGGGAATGTTCGAGGCGGCGAGAGCGGCGACGACGAAGCGGGAGCCGATGGTGGTGTCGTGGTTGCCGAGGATGGCGAAGCGCTGGGGGCAGGCGAGAGCTTTGAGGATGTCGGCGCAGCGCAGGATGGATTTGCGCGAGTAGGAGAGTGGGAGTGGACCGTAGGAGGCGAAGTCGCCGGTGAGGAGCACGAGATCGGGAGCGAGCTGATTGATGCGGTACAGGACGAGTTTGAGGAAGGCTGGCTCGGTGAACTCATCGAGGTGGATGTCGCTGAGTTGGATGATGCGGAAGCCGTGGAAGGCGTCGGGCAGGCGGTTGATGGGCAGGGTCTGGGAGACGAGGTCGATGGTGTGGCGGGCGATCAGACCTGCGTTGAGGGTGATGCCTGCGGCAATGGCGGCGGCACCGGCGAGGAAATCGCGGCGGGTAACGCCGTTGGCCACTTGCTGGCGTGTTGGCGGCGGCATTTCGTGCGTGATCCCGCTCATACTTCATGATAGACGGGAGCGCGGGGTTCAGGTTGGATAGAATTGAAGAGATGAACCTGCGACCTCGGAAGAAAAAAGCCCTTGCGGCGGCGATTGCTGCCGGTGTTGACGCACTGCTGGTGACGCATCTGCCGGATGTGCGCTATTTGTGCGGCTTTACGGGGTCGAACGCGGCGCTGGTGCTGACGGCGGGGAAGGCTGTCTTATTCACCGATGGCCGGTATACGTTGCAGGCGAAGGCTGAGGCTGCGGGGACGCGGGTGGTGATCGAGAAGAAAACTGCGTTGGCTGCGGCCTGTGCGTGGATTGAGGCTGCTGGCGTTAAGAGGTGTGGATTTGACGTGGCGCATACGACCGTCGCGGCGCTGGACGGGATGCGGAAGGCTGTGGGGGCGAAGGTGCGGCGGGGGCTGTTCCAGCCGGTAGGGTCGCTGGTGGCGGGGCTGCGCGAGGTGAAGGACACGGATGAGATTGCGATCATGCGGCGAGCTGCGCTGCTGGGTTGTGCGTTGTTTGACGGAATGCTGGGGTTTATCGACCAGGGCATGACTGAGGTGGATGTGGCGGCGGAACTCGAGCACCAGGCGCGGCTGGCCGGGGCGGAGGGGATGAGCTTCGACACGATTGTGGCGAGTGGAGAGCGGTCGGCGCTGCCGCATGGCCGGGCGACAAGGGCGAAGCTGCCGAAGCGTGGGTTCGTAACGCTGGACTTCGGTGTTATTCTCGACGGGTATTCGAGCGACATGACGCGTACGGTTCACATGGGGAAGGCTTTACCGGGTGAGCTGGAGGCGTACGAGGCTGTGCTGGAGGCGCAGGAGGCTGCGGTTGCGATTGTGGCGCCGGGCGTGACGGCAGGCGATGTGGACGAGGCGGCGCGGAGCGTGCTGCGACGAGCCAAGCTGGACGGGTACTTTACGCACTCGACCGGGCATGGTGTTGGGTTGGAGATTCACGAAGGGCCTCGGCTGGCGACGAAGCAGACGCAGAAGCTGGTGGAGGGGATGGTGATCACGATCGAGCCGGGAGTTTATCTGCCGGGTCGGTTTGGATTGCGGATTGAGGATATGGTTTTAGTGACTGCGGGGGGTGGTGAGGTGTTGACGCCTAGCCCGAAGGCGTGGATTGAGTTGTAGATCGAGCTGTAGAACTTACGTACGATGGATTTTGAAAATTGGACATGCGCCGCTGTTGACGGTGCGGGAAGAGTTGGGATGGATAGCAACAATATGAATGAGCTGCGGGAGCTGGTTGAGTTCCTGAAGGCGAACGGCATTGCGGAGTTCGATGTCGAGCGCACGGATCTGAAGATGCGGATCAAGTTTGCCGGGGAGCCGGCGGTGGCTACGGCGGGGATCGACATGGCGCACTTGAGCCGGTTGATGGCGTCGGGTTCGGGCGCGGCTTCGGTGGCGCACGCTACGACGCATGCGGCTGAGGCTGCTCCTGCTGCGGAACCTGTAGAGGTGCTGCATGATGTGAAGTCGCCGATCGTAGGGACGTTCTACGAGTCGCCTTCGCCGGGCGCTACGGCGTTTGTGAAGATTGGAGACAGGGTCGAAGTGGGGCAGGTGCTCTGCATCATTGAGGCCATGAAGCTGATGAATGAGATTGAGTCCGATGTTGCGGGCGAAGTGGTGAAGCGGATTGCTTCGAGCGGGCAGCCTGTGGAGTATGGGCAGGCGCTGTTTTCGATTCGGGAGAATTAGCGAACGAGGTTCCCTCAGCGGCTAAAGCCGCGTTAGGTGCAGGATTTTACGGACGGGCTGAAGCCCGTCCCCTTCAACAACGACAGGGAAGGTTTCGGTACGCATGTTTCGTAAGGTTTTGATTGCCAATCGCGGAGAGATTGCCTTGCGCGTGATCAGCGCGTGCAAGGAGATGGGCATCCGCACGGTTGCGGTGTATAGCGAGGCGGATCGGAACTCGCTGCATGTGCGGTTCGCGGATGAGGCGATCTGCATTGGGCCGCCGAAGTCTGCGGATAGCTATTTGAATGTGCCGGCGGTGATTTCGGCGGCTGAGATTGCGGATGTGGACGCGATCCATCCGGGGTATGGGCTGCTGAGCGAGAATGCGAACTTCGCCGAGGTGTGCCGGGCGTCGAATATCAAGTTCATTGGGCCTCCGCCGGAGGTGACGCGGATGATGGGCGAGAAGTCCACCGCGCGGCAGACGATGAAGAAGGCGAAGGTGCCGATTCTGCCGGGTTCGGATGGCATTATTGCCGATGAGAACGAGGCGCTGGAGTGGGCGACGAGCGTTGGCTATCCGGTTATTTTGAAGGCGGTCGCGGGTGGCGGCGGTCGCGGGATGCGCATCTGCCGTAATGGGGAGGAGCTGCCGGGGATGTACCAGGCGGCGTCGCAGGAGGCTGCGAATGCCTTTGGCAACGGCGATATGTACAT
>JBDTDX010000262.1:0-9355 GCA_039922815.1 Granulicella sp. | reverse complement strand
CGCAGCCGTCGGGGGATGAGGTTGTTTCGACGATGGGAACTCCGATGGCGTCGCCGACATCAGCTTTGGAGAGGAAGCGGCAGGGGTCTCCGATGGGGGTGGCGGCTTGTTTCCCGATGTCGTCGGTATTGATTCCGGCCCGGGCTGCCGCGTCTTTTACCGTGTTGACAACTCTGTGGCCAACGTACCAGATGCCTCCCACGACGGCGATGGCACCGATGCCCAGGACGACCACGACGGCTAGGACGACCTTGATGAGGGTGTTGCTGCTTCTGGTGGTTTGAGAGACGTCCGCAGGTGGGTAGCCTGAGGGTGGATAGCCTGAAGGTGGATAGCCTGAGGGCGGGGGCGCGGAGAATTGAGGTTGCTGGGGCGGGAGTGTGTAGGCCGTCGGTGGAATTTGCGGCGGCGGAATTGCGGCGGATGGATTTTGTGTGGACCGTGGTAGAACGGGAGCGGGGGCACCGCATGCGGGGCAGAAGGCGGAGTTGTCGGGGAGTGCGGTGCCACACTTTTCACAAAACCTGGCCATGATTCATCTCCTGTATGCCGCATTGGATATCCAGAGTCAATGGAGCGAGGCGGCGCGTGGGTTGTAAGCGCTGCGAGAGGCTATTCAACAACTTGTTGATACGAATGGCAAGTTAATGTGAGAGATTGCTACTGAATAAGAAGACCGCGATGAGATGTTGGCCTGCCCGATCTTTTGTATGGGTTGGATTGTTAATGTAGCGCAGCTTTTGGTGTGCTGATCGGACCAGTTTTCTTGTACCAGGCCTAGCGTGAATCTTCGGCCGGTTTAGGTGGCAGTGAAGCGCTCTTCGCGGTGCCCCACATCCGTAGCTCCGTCCATGTTCCTGATGGCTCTGGTAGCGCGTGCCGCTCGCTCGTCCGATATTGATCGAGCAAATAATCGACCATCGGACGGCGTCCCGAAGGCCAGTCTCCCGTGGGGTTGCCGATGGAGCGTCTTGCTTTCGCCTGGATTTTAGTAGAAGGTGCTTTGCTCCCGTGGCTTCCCTTTGATGCCCAGGGGTTCGAGTAACGCCTTTGCGCCAAGATTTATGAGCCCAAGCTCCGTGACGGACTGAAAGAACTGAAAGCCCTGTGCATGAAAGCGTTCGACTTCTTCGGCACTGGCTGCGGGACGGCCGAGCCATTTGCCATGACGCTTGGCGGCGGAGACGATCTTCGCAATGGTTTCATCGAGCACGGGATCGTCCTGTCGACCGCGCAGACCAAGCGAAAAGGAGAGATCACTAACGCCAATAAAGAGGACATCGATTCCGGGAGTCGCGGCGATCTCTTCAATTTGCTCGACGCCGGTTGCCTCCTCGATTACGCAGACCACAAGAACATTGGCATCGGCAGAGTCGTAGTAGTTACCGAAGGCAGGCCAGGTGGTGGCGGCAAGTCCTGCGCCGGAGCCACGGCGACCGAACGGGGGATAGTGACATCCCTGCGCCGCGATGCGGGCGCGTTCCACGGTAGAGACGAAGGGAAAGATGACACCTTGCACACCTTGGTCGAGCACGCGCTTGGCCAGCCAGAGCTCGGCCCACGGGACACGTGCAAAGACAGGTACGGGCAGTCCGCGGGTAGCGAGTACGAGCGTGCGAAGCGATTCGAGCGAGAGTGAGGAGTGCTCCATCTCGCTCCAAAGAAAGTGAAATCCTAGCGTAGCAGCGTATGCGCCGGTCTCGACGTTGTTCGAGGTCACGGTCAGGCCGATCACATAGTCTCCCGCCTTAAGGCGTTCGCGGACGATGTTCCAGGTGTCAGGGGAGGAGGGATGCCGATCTGTGGTGTACTCTTCCGGCATCGCGTTATGCCTCCTTCTTGACGACAGGTTTGAGCATCACCTCGGCGACCTGGCAGCCGCGACCGTTCCCGCCGAGGCCTGACTCCCGCGTCCAGGTGAGGCGAAGCTCGCCGGACGAGGTGGCGGCATGCGGCAGTGTGAAGCTCTGCGACGCGGGAGGCCAGGGCCGCATTTGCAGCGGGTGAATTTCGATCGAGGAATTTGCGACGAGCCGAGTTTTGACGCCACGCGAGTCGCCGGAGATGACCACCTGAAGACTGTAGTCCACGTTGGGGTCTAGACCCGTGTAGTGCATCTTCAGCGGGGTCTCATAGAGGCTCTCGGCCCAGTGCTTCCACGCCCTTGGTGCGTTGGCTCCGAAGTGGTCAGGGTAGCTTGTGCCGACGTGAGGCGAACGGCGGAAATCGAAGTCGCCCTCGGCGTTTTCGATGACGAGATGGGGCCGGTTGCTAGTGTTGCCGAGCTCGTCGTAGAAGCCGCCAGGGCCGGGGTTGGTGCGATTGAGCAGAGAACGAATGGCCTCGATCTTCTCTTCCTGATTTTCGATGGAGCTCATCTGGCGGAGCTGCTTGAGGAAGTAGGGTCCGTCGGTGACCGGATGGTCGATGGTGTCGAGCGGAGCTCCGCGGTCGACGGCCTCGCCCTGGAAGCGCTCGACTGCGAGTTGCTGGTGAATGCTTTGCAGCAGAGCGTAACCTAGTTCGCTGATGCGTGTGCGGACAGCGGGTGCAACCTGCGTGATGGAGCAATTGCGCAGGATCTCGGTCGCGTTGTCGATGAGGTTCTGCGGATCGATCCCGTTGGCCGGCTCCTGCGCGGGTTTGGCCCCGATGCCCCAGGGCACGGAGGCGAAGCCGAAGTCTTCGATGCGGCCGAGGACGCTTTGCGCGCGGGCAAGCTCGCCAGATTCAAAGAGGAGACGCTGGCGTACATAGCCGTCGCAGCAGGCTCGGAACATGGCCTGTTGCCAGCGCCAGTTTTCGAGTACGAAGGGCGATGCGTTGCGGTCAATGGATAGGAACTTCGCGAGCGTGATATCGACGAGTTCGTTGGCTGCGAGCGGGCCTTCCCAGTTGTGCTCGAGATCGAGCAGGCCCTGCGCGTAAGCCGAGCCGTCATGCGCGCCGATGATGTAGTTGCCGAAGTCGCGCAGAGCGGTGGGAACTGGAGTCTGCGGATCCCAGGAGATGAGGCTCCAGACGAACTTGTTAACGTCGTCGTTGACACCTTCGGAATAGCTAACGAAGCCGACGGTGCCCTCCAGCTCCGAACGCAGGATGGCGGCTTCGGCCTCAGGGCGCGGGTTGATGATCTCGCGGCCTTCGGTGAGAGCATACGCAATATCCCAGTTATTCATGGAGTACTGCGCCTGGATGCTGTGCGTGATATCAGGGTAGAAGCGTATGGGATACTTTGCGGGCAGTGCCTTGCGCAGCTCGCTAATAGACAGGCGATTCTGAGGACCGAAGACGATGCCATCAAGCCACGATTGCGTATGCGGATCGGCGGCCATCTTGAGGAATTCGGCGGTCCAATCTGCATTGAATGACTGCGGAGACATCCACATCTGTAGCTTTGGGTGTGTCTTGCGCAGGCTGGTCCTTTGCTTTTCGAGGAGCGGCAGCATGTTCTTTGGATCGGTGTGGCCCGGGTCCCCACCGGGGACAAAGACAATGTCGACGCGCGGCAGATCATGCAGCACGGCAGCCCAGTCACGAATCTCGTCCTCGACAGTCTTGGAATCGCCGTAGTCCTTGGCCATGGCCGGATACCACACAGAGACATCGAGATCGTATTTGTCGCAGATGCGTGACATCTCAATCATCATCTGCTGCGGTGGGATGGGAAAGTGCGGGCTGTCCAAGAGGTCATCCGAAATGGGTGGCAGCAGCTCGATGGTGTTCGTACCGAAGATCGCGAGCTCGCGAATGTACTGGTCCCACATCTCGACGGTCAGCGCATCATAGGCGTTGGTCTTTGGACGATAGCCGAGCTGGTGTCCGCGCACAGAATAGTGCGGCGAACTGGTGAGATTCATCGCCTTGAGGTCGGCGGTAACGGAACGGCGCGTAAGACGTAACAGACGCAGCATGCGTCCGGCGCCGAAAATCAGGCCGCGCTCATCGCTGCCACAGACTGCGATCCACGCACCTGTGCCTTCGCCGCCAGAGGCAATAGCATACGATTCAGCAGGCAGCTTCGCGGCTTTGGCAGCAACACTGGAGACTCCCTGTCCGAGGCCGTGCCAATTGGAGCGTGTGCCGAGATAGATTTTTACGACACCGGCGTTGTTGTTTCCCTGCGTCCACGAGACGCCACATCGCTTCATGATTTCGTCGACGACCATCTCGGCGGCGACGATCTCTCGCTTTGAGGGCGAGGAGGGAACGATGACGGTGCAGTGATTGAGGTCACTAAGTCCAGTGTCGAGCGCATGCAGCATGCGGCTGCCGCCCATGCAGGAGACGGCGACAGCCGCCGCCGTTCCTCCCAGAAATGTCCTACGCTTCATCTTTCTTTCTCCCAGGAGCGTTTACCAGTGGAACCGCAAGGCGAACTGCATCTGACGCGCCGTTGCTCCGGTGGCCAATGCCGAGATTCTTCCCGCAGCAGCCGAACCGATGCTGTTGTTGGGGAAGCCGAAGTTTGCCGTATTGAAGAGGTTGAAGAACTCGGCGCGGAACTGCAGGCCAAGTGCCTCGTGGATATGGAAGTCCTTGTGCAGGCCAGCGTCGATCGTCTGATAGCTCGGCCCGATAAGAATATTGCGTCTGGTATTGCCAAAGGTATACTGCGGCGGGTTCACGAAGCAGCTCGTGTCGTAGTAAGCCGTCAGCGTCCTTTGATCGCCGGACTTATTGCCGTTGCAGATGCGGTTAGGACGAAGGAACGTGCCGGTATTGAGCGAGGCATTGGAGGACATAGAGACTGAGAACGGTGCACCACTCTGCAGTGTCACGATGCCGGTCAGGTCCCAACCGCCAATCAAACCGTCTACAAATCCATTCACGCTTCCACCGTATTGCCGCCCCCGGCCGAATGGAAGCTGATAGACAGGACTGAAGGTAAAACGGTGGCGATGGTCGAAGTCCGACAGTCCATAGTTAGCGGAAAGATCGCGAGGGTTCTGGACGTTGACGCGCGATTCGCTGGAGGATGAGTTGCCGCCAGAGCCCTGATCGATGCTGCGGCTCCAGGTGTACGCAGCAAGATACTGCAGGCCATGCCATGCACGTTGCTCGGCAGAGAGCTGGAGGGCGTTATAGCTGGAAACCCCGCTATTTTCCCAGGACTGAATCGTCGAGTAGGCTGGATAGGGCGAATTAGCCTGGACGCTTCCAGGTCCGGGAATCGGGACGTTCTCGTTAATAGCTATGCCGAGGTGTGTTCCTTTCGATCCGACGTAGGATCCGCGGACAACAAGAGAGTTCGTAGCCTGATGCTCAAGGGTGAGGTTCCATTGGTTCACGTAAGGAGTTGGGTTTTGCAGTGGAAAGTAGACGACCACCGGCACGTTGCTCGACGAAGGCGACAGTGGGATGCCGGTGGACGTGCTGAGGCAGGTGACCGTAGAGGAACAGGTTGTGCTGAATGTTTGGGCGAACGGATAGTTCAGGAAGAGCCGCGCAGAAGAGCCGGTTCCCTGTTCGTCGAAGAAGTAAGCGCCAAAAGCACTACGCAGAACTGTCTTGGTCCCGAGCTTGTATGCGAGGCTGACGCGCGGCGTAACGTTGAGTTTACGGGTCTGGATGATGGCACGGCTATAGTTACCCTGACCAGCAATTACAACCTGACCTGTACCACCAGCAACCTGGGAGATCGTTCCGCCATCCGGCACAAAGTTTGAGATCCGGTTCTTACGATCGATAGGCGACGTGAACACGTCGTAGCGCACACCAAACACCGCAGTGAGTCGCGGCGTAATGCGCCACGTATCCTGCGCGTAGGTGCCGAAATCGGTGTAGCTGACGTAGGGCATGCCTTGCGGAAGAATGGACTTGGTGGAACTGACTGGCAGTCCGAGCAGAAAGTCGGCAAATCCGGATCCGCCGGATGATGTGCCGCTGTTGGTGTAGGTCCCGCTAAAGCTCAATGCGCCGGAGGGGGCCGAAAGCTGGTTGAACCCGAAGTTGTTGTGCACCCAGCTAAAGCCGAAACGTATGGCATGGGCACCGTAGTTGAGCATGGCACCGTCGGAGATCTGGATCGTGTTCTGAGGAACAATTTCGGGTTGAAAGCTCGCACTGTAGCCACTGAAACCAGTGATGCTTAGGCTCGACATGCCGGTGCCGTCCGTGTTCGAAGTCGTATTAGCGCCTTGGAGGCCGAGTGCCTGTGCCGTGTTGTAGCCTTGGTCCAAGGGGCTCACGCGCAGATCGAACCGTGTATATCCCACGGCCAGTTCGTTCACCAGCACTGAGGAGAACACATGCGTTTCCTGCAATGTCGCTTGCAGGCTTGGCGCATGGTTGATACGGTTCGCCCCTACCCCCGTGCCGGAGGCAAAGGCCAGCGGATTGAAGACTCCGTTAATCTTCACCGGCGTGTTGGGGAAGGTCACGTCGGCGGTTCCGCTCGTAAACTGGGCAAACATGCTGTCCTTCGGCGAGATCACGTAGTCAGCACGAACATCATATTGACGCTGCACATTGACCAATAGGTTGTTGAAACGGAAGTTGTTCGCATTGCCCGGCAGATTCGCCTGAGGCAATATTTGCAATAGATTCACCGCGACCGGATCGAATCGCGATGGATTGATCTGGTTGTTCGTAAACTGTGTGCGTGTTTTGGTTGCCGCGTTATACGTCGTGGGGTCGTAGACCGTTGCAAAGCCCTGGAAGTTTCCCGCTCGCATTGCCGCCGTGGGCACAGTCGCGATGCCAGTCGGCGCGGTGTGTGTGTTCAGCCCTTGATAGTCGACAAAGAAAAAGAGCTTGTTGCGTTTGATCGGACCGCCCAGAGACCCACCGAACTGATTCTGTTGAAAGATAGGCTTGGTGGCATCGAAGTAGCCACGCGCATCGAGCGCCGAGTTACGGAAGAACTCAAACGCGGAGCCGTGGAAGCCATTGTCGCCGGAACGGGTAATGACGTTGACGACCGCGCCGCCGGCAGCGAACTGTGCGTCGGAGTTGCCGATCTGTACCTTGAACTCCTGAATATCTTCGAGATTCGGAAAAACCTTTGCAGTACCAACGGATACGTCGACGTTCTGGATGCCATTGATCATGTAGAGATTGAAGCTGCCACGTGCACCGTTAGCAGTGATTGAAGTGCCGGCACGCTGTGTCTCGTTACCGCCTCCGGTGGCGCGGACACCGCCGACTGAACCCGAGTTGACGCCGGGGACCAGAAGGGCGAGCTGAGAGAAGTTGCGGCCGTTGAGCGGCAGCTGAATCACGGGCTCGTGAGAGATGACGTTGCCAAGTTCGCCGGATTCGGTATTGAGAAGAGGAGCACCGGTTGAGACGTTGACCGTCTCGCTGACATGACCGACCTTGAGTGTAAAGTCCTGGTTGAGCACCTGACTTACCTGAAGGGTTAGACCACTACTAAGCGCACTATCAAAGCCAGCGGCGCTGATCTTGATGGAGTAGGTGCCGGGCTTGAGGAAGCCCGCGGAGTAGAAGCCCGAGTTGTTCGTCATAAGCTTCGTTTCAATGTTAGTCAGCTGCTCCACAACAGAGACCGCAGCGCCGCCGAGAACATCTCCTTGCGAATCGGTGACACGGCCTGAGATAGTGCCGGTGGAATTCACCTGAGCCGAGACGAGGACTGAGCTGATGACTATGAGCACCAACGTATAGACCGCCTTGCGGCAGATTTTTAAATCGAATTTTCCTGGGTTGGAGACCTTATGCAGCGTTGGCACACCAACTCGTAGCTTGTTCATAGACGTTCCCTCTTGCATAGCTGCGGTCGCTCAGCTCTGAATTTTACCGGCCCGCGTGGACACAGATTTTGTCTCGCACGAAAATATACCCACCTGCATATTGTTTGTCTACATATTGAATATAAAATGTGTGATTGCCTGGCAAATCTCTGATGAGATCCTTACTACGGTAAAGGCTCAGAATCGTGGAACTCATTGATCCCACGATCATAGAGCTGAATGAGCCCTTAGACCTTTTCCTGCGGCAACACTATCTAATGTCAATGCATAAGTTGCTTGGTTATTTCTAAGTATTGCTTAGTTATTCCTGTTAGTCCCAGGCATCTTTGTAGACAACTTTCGACCAGGTGTTCTGGCGAAAGTGAGCAGTATCGGCTCACACGGTAAAAGTTGAGATGTCCCTCACTCTCAGCATTGCGAACAATACCAGGAATAGATCTCCTCGAATAATCCACATGACTGTCTTCTTCCCTCGTGCATCTCCAGCTCCACTTGTTCCCTTTCAGCGCTTCTCAACTGGTACGAAAAGAGCCCGGAATTCCACTCATGCGCGGGAGGCGATGCGTGTCGATGATCCGCTTGCCGACGACGTCGGTCAGGTCGGGAGTGTCGTGATTTGCCTTTCGGCGGCACGCGAAAGACGACCATCGGAGGGCAGGAAAGGACGCGTCGGTTCGTAGTAGGTTCGCCGCGCTGGCACCGTGACAATCTCCCGCTCCGGGTAACGTAGCGCGGTAAGCTTGCCACCAAAGACGGCCCCGGTGTCGATGTTGACGGTATTGTTCAGCCAGACGGGCTCGGCAGCCGGCGTGTGGCCATACACTACAAGCGCGTTGCCTCGATAGTCGGCTGCCCAGACATAACGAATGTCGCCGTACTCGTCCGTCTCTCCAGTCTTTTCGCCATGGACCGCGACGGCTCGCACCTTTGCGGACTCACGACCGTGCATCGATTCCGGCAGACCAGCGTGCGCTATAACAAGCTTGCCATCATCGAAGACATAGTGGCTCACGAGTCCGTCGAGGAAGTCCGAAATGCTGCGCCGCGCTTCGGGAGACTCGTCCGCCAATTGTTCAAGGGTTTCGCCGAGGCCGTAAGTCAGCGGCAGATCGTTACCACGAAGTGCCTTGATCAGGCGTACGTCGTGATTACCGGGGACACAGTATGCCTGGCCGGCAGCGACGGACTGCGAGACTAGCTTGAGAACTTTGGGAATCGCAGGGCCACGGTCGACCAGGTCGCCAAGAAATACGAGCTTCCGCCCTTCCGGCACCTCCAAAAAAAGCCGATCGTTATTTCCCGTGACCTTATAGTCAAGAGCCGTTAGCAGGTCCGTGAGTTCTTCGAAACAGCCATGAACGTCGCCGATGATGTCGAATGGGCCGTGTTCGGATCTCTTGTCGTTGCACAGTGGTTGAGGGATTGTGACGCTTGCCGCCCCTGCTCGCAGTCTATCCAAAGAGTCCCCCCAAAATGCATCACGCATCTCCGCACTGGCGGGTATTCGTCGCGGTTGATTTTTCGGAGTCTGCAGATGTTACCGACGGCTGCGTCTCTCAATGGTCGGGGCGGAGGGATTCGAACCCCCGACCCTCTGGTCCCAAACCAGATGCGCTACCAGACTGCGCTACGCCCCGACT
>JBDTDX010000261.1:0-13271 GCA_039922815.1 Granulicella sp. | reverse complement strand
GCCGATGCTGCGGATGTCCATGAGTATGTGCCACCATGAGTAGCGTTTACGATCTGATTGTGATTGGGTCCGGGCCGGCGGGGCAGCGGGCTGCGATCTTTGCGGCGAAGCTCGGCAAGAAGGTCGCGCTGGTGGAGATGCGCGAGGTGGTGGGCGGCGCCTGCATCAGCACAGGGACAATTCCTTCAAAGACGATGCGCGAGGCCGTGCTGCACCTCTCGGGATACAACTACAAGTCCATCTACGGGATGAACTACCGGGTGAAAGAGCGGATCACGATGGCGGACCTGGCGTTTCGGGTGCAGCATGTGATCAAGACCGAGATCGATGTGACCGAGGCACAGCTCTCGCGCAACAACATCGAGATGCTGGTGGGCGTGGCGAGCTTTGAAGATACGACGCATGTGAAGGTGACAAACTCGCGCGGCTCGGCCGTGTACGAGGCGAAGAATATTCTGATCGGTACCGGGACCAAGCCGGCATGCTCGCCGAAGGTTCCGATCAACGGGCGCAACATCATCAACAGCGACCAGGTGCTGGATCTGGTGAATCTGCCGAAGACGATGATTATCGTTGGCGGCGGGGTGATCGGCGTGGAGTATACGTGCATGTTTTCCGCTCTCGGCGTCCGCGTGACGCTGATCGAGCGCAGGCCGCGGCTGCTGGAGTTTGCCGACCAGGAGATCGTCGAGGCACTGAGCTATCACCTGCGGGATTCACGCGTGACGATGCGGCTGAACGAAGAGGTGGAGTCGGTCGAGGAGATGCTGGACGGGACGGTGGTCGCGAACCTCGAGAGCAAGAAGAAGGTTCAGGGCGATACGCTGCTGTATGCCGTGGGGCGGCAGGGCAACGTCGACGAATTGAACCTTGCGGCGGTGGGGATCGAAGCGGACTCGCGCGGACGCATTCCTGTCGATAAGGACTTCCGAACGAAGGTACCGACGATCTTCGCGGTAGGCGATGTGATCGGGTTCCCCTCGCTGGCTTCGGTGTCGATGGAGCAGGGCCGGGTGGCGGCAGCGCGAGCGTTTGGCGACGACAACATCCTGTCGAATCCGGGACTGTATCCCTATGGGATCTATACGATTCCCGAGATCAGCTTTATCGGCAAGACCGAGGAGCAGTTGACCGAAGAGGATGTGCCGTACGAGGTTGGCGTGGCGTACTATCGCGAGATTGCGCGCGGGCAGATTCGCGGTGACACGACAGGACGGCTGAAGATCATCTTCCACCGGGTAAGCCATTCGCTTCTTGGCGTACACATCATCGGCGAAGGCGCGAGCGAGTTGTTGCACATCGGCCAGGCGGTGATGGCGTTGGGCGGGAAGCTGGAGTACTTCGTGGATACGGTCTTCAACTACCCAACGCTCGCGGAATGTTATAAAGTTGCGGCTTTCAACGGATTGAACCGCGTCAGCAAGTTCGAATAAGCGCGACAGCAGGAACGGAACCGGCGCAAGGCGGGTACAAGAGCATGGCAAAGACGATCGGCGTCACTTTATCGGAGCGGATTCTGACCGGCCTGGTGGTGGATCATAAGCTGTCGGAAACAGTGCGGCGTTTTCCGGACGAGCATGAAGAAGAGGGCGCCCTGGTTGAACTGCCCACGGATGCTCTGGTGGAAGAGATCTGCAAACAGGTTGTGCTGGTGGCCAGGGGAGCGAAGGACCTGGCCGCGGTGGGCGTGGCGTTGCCCGGTCTGGTGAAGAACGGCGTGGTGGAGGAGTCTCCGAATCTGCCGCAGTTGAAGGGTGCGCGGATTCAGGAGTTGCTGACGGCGCAGTTGCGCAATCATGGCCTCAACGTTGCTGTGACGGTATTGAACGATGCTGATGGAATGGCCGCCGGGCTTGCCTCGGCGCATGGAAAGCTCGATAGCATGATCCGGGTGTGGACACTCGGCGTGGGGATCGGCTATGGACGCTATCCATTTGTTCCAGGCGTGTGGGAGGGCGGACATACGGTGGTGTCGCTCGATGAGAAGGAGCGATTCTGCGGATGCGGCGGGCGCGGTCACTTGGAAGGCGTCATGGGACATCGCGCCATGCGGTTACGGTTTCTGGATATGGAGCCGGAGGAGGTCTTCGACGCTGCGAAGAAAGGCGATAAACGATGCCTGGAGTTCAAGCGGTTGTGGCACAGGGCGTTGGCGGCAGCGACATCGACTTCGATTCACATGTCGGGGCCGGGCAAAGTCTTTCTGTCGGGATTCAATGTACGGTTCGTCGATCTGCCCATGCTGAAGGACTACATGCAGCAGATGGTGAAGATGAGTCCGCTGCAGAGCTATTCACTGGAGATCGTCGAAGACTCGCCTGAGATCCGGGTGATCGGCGCAGCGGTTGCAGCGGAGCAGGCAGCGGCGCGGTAACAGGTCGGCTATTTTTGGCAGGTAGGGCAGAAGTGGGTGCTGCGTCCGCCGATGACGATGCGCTTGATCGGCGTCTTGCAGATTCGACAAGGCTCGCCGGTGCGCGAGTAAACGTGGTGGTGGAGCTGGAAGAAGCCTGCGACTCCGTCGGCGTCCACGTAGTCCGACACTGAGGAACCGCCCAGCTTGATGGCTTGGGTGAGGACTTTGACGAGTGCGGCGCGGAGGCGTGTGAGTTCGGCGCGGGTGAGACGTCCCGCGTGGCGCGTCGAACGAACTCCAGCGTGGAAGAGAGCCTCGTCGGCGTAGATGTTGCCGACTCCGTGGAGTAGCGACTGGTTCAGCAGCGCGGCCTTGATGGGGGTCTTGCGGCTGCGGAAGAGTGCGATGAACTCTTCGAGGCCGATGGTGAGCGGCTCGGCGCCAGGGCCTTCGTACTTCGTATCGGGAGCGACAACGGAGAGGCGGCCGAAGCGTCGCGGATCGACGAAACGCAGCTCCTTGCCGCTGCTGAGGGTGAGGATGGCGTGAGTGTGAGGCGGTACCGGCGTATCGGACGTCGAGACCAGGAGCCTTCCGGTCATGCCGAGATGGACGAGAAACTGCGCGGGCTTCTTTTTGCGGCTGAGGTCGACGACGATGGTTTTGCCGATCCGGTGAACACGGTCGATGCGGCTGCCGGTGAGCGCCTCGATGATCTCGTCGGGTGGAGATTTGAAGGTTTGAGGCTTGTTGCTGGTCCAGACGGAGCGGATGGTCTGGCCGTGGACGCGCTCGTGAACGCCATTGGCAACGGTTTCGACTTCGGGTAGTTCGGGCATGGGCTAGGTGTAAGTATAGGTGGATCGTCTCGGTACGACGTTTGAAGGAATCGAAAGCCGACCGCGGATTAACGCGGATTGGCACGGATTAAAGACGAAAGGCCACTACAGGTAGGTGATAAACCAAGCCGGAGTGAGCGCATCGTCTTTTATCTGTTCTTTAGGTTTTTATCCGTTTTATCCGTGGAATCCGCGGTCGGACCTTCAGTGTTTGGTTAGCTGCAGGATCGGCAGCAGGCTGGAGTAATCATCCGTCCAGGTGCGCAGGTGGGTTGCGCCGTTAGCGGACGTGGTCAACGGAGCAACCTCGCGGCGCTCGAAGAAGGCGGGACTGTTGGTGAGCAAAACCCAGGTGGAACGGTAGGTCCCGGCTGCGTCTTCGCCTGCTCTGTCGAACAGCCGCGACTGCATGTTGGTGGCGACGGCAAGCTGGGCGATCTCGGGCGCGAGGTTCAGATACTGGTTCGAGACGTGGAAGGCGATGATGCCGTTGGGGGCGAGGTGTTTTTTATAGAGCGCGATGGCTTCGGTCGTCAGCAGATGCAGAGGAATCGCGTCGCCGGAGAAGGCATCGACTACTAGCACGTCAAACTGCTGCGGAGCTTCGCGGGTGAGCGAGGTGCGGGCGTCGCCATCGGCGAAGGTGATCTGCGCGTGCGAGTCGCGGAGGTAGGTGAAGAGGTTTCGTGCAATGGGGCGGATGAGCGGGTTGATCTCGTAGAAACGGATGCGGTCGCCGGCGTGGCCGTACGCAGCCAGCGTGCCGGTGCCGAGACCGATGACGCCGATGTTTCGCGGGCGGGGGACATCGCTGCCTTCGGGGCTGCAGCAGAAGCGCAGAGCGAGGCCGATCCCCGAGTCGATTGCGTAGTAGGTGGTGGGAGTGCGCATGAGGCTGTCGGCAAAGATCTGCGTGCCGTGCTGGATGGTGCCGTTGAGCAACATGCGCTGAGGGTCACCCTGCGTGGTGATGGTCTGCTTCACGCGCAGGCTGCCGTAGAAGTTCCGCACTTCGAGGATGGCATCGTGCGCGTAGGCGGTGTGGAGCATGATTGCGAAAAAGAGCAGCAGCGCGCTGGCGGTTGACCACAGCATGCGTTGCGGCCAGCCATCGCTCCAGGTGACCGCTACGGCGAGTGCTGCGGTGACGAAGAAGGTGATGGCGAGGTCGTAGTTTGCAGAGAAGATCAGCGGACTGGCGATGCCGATGAGGAAGGTTCCGGCTGCACCACCGGCGGCGAGAAGAAGATAGAAGAGCGTGGTCTCGGAGCCGCGTTCCGGGCGCAGAGCGTAGGTTTCAGCGTGGCAGAAGAGGCCGGCGAGGAAGCACTCTGCGAGGAAGAAGAGGATCGCAATCCCGATGGGAAGGCTGACGTCGGTCTTCGAGATGGCGTAACCGAGCGCAGCCAGCATGACGACAAGAAGGCGCACCACGATGCCGCGACTGTAGAGCGCAGGAAACTCGAAGGCCACGATGAAGGTAAGCAGGTAGACGGCGAGTGGGAGCATCCAGAGCAGCGGGATGGCGGCGATGTTGACGGTGAGGTGTGCCGTGACGGCGCATAGCTGCATCGCGGCTGCCATCGGGAGGAGAAACCAGAGCCATCGCGTCGCGGCACGAGTCTTTACAGCGAAGGGTTCTTCCTGGGTCTCCCGCCTCGCGATTGTTTGCTTCTTCAGGGCGAGCGCAATGCAGAGGGCAACATAGAGAAGAAAGCCGAAGGACCAGGTGGTTCGCTGAAGCTTGAGCGTCAGGTTCGGCTCGACGAGTGTCGGGTAGGCGATCAGCGCGAGGAGCGAGCCTGCGTTTGAGAGCGCAAACAGCCTGTATGGGATGCCGCCGCCTTCCGTGCGGAGAAACCAGACCTGCAGCAGGGGGCTGGTTGCGCCGAGCAGCAGAAACGGGAGGCCTATGGTGAGGGAGAGTGCGATGAAGATCGCGGTGACGGGGTGATCGGCGTATTTAGCGAGGCCAGTGGGGACAAGTCCGCGCAGTGCAAGCAGAACTCCGGCAACGGCGAGCAGGATAAAGTACACGGCTCGCCGCCCGCCTCTGTGGGAGTTGCGAGTGAGCCAGTGTGCGAACAGATAGCCGAGCAGCAGCGTGACTTGAAAGAAGACGAGACAGGTGATCCAGACCGCAGAGGAGCCGCCGAGGGTGGGGAGGAGTTGCTTGGCCGCCATCGGCTCGATCAGAAAGAGCAGAAACGCGCCGAGGAAGACGGTAGTGCCGTAGAGTAGACGGGATGCGGACATAGTTCGAAACCGGATGAGCAGCCAGGATTGACTGGCGTGTACTTCTGTCTTCTTGCGCTCGATTTACGTCAAACCGGTGCACGAGGAGGATATCGAGAGAGCGAGGACTTACGCTATCAGAAATAATCGCAGGGTGTAGTCCATGCTTGCAAATACTGGCAAACAGCTTGTGTCGCACGGTTTGAAGAGGAATGATCGTTCTCCGAGGGGTTCAGGTATGAACCAGGAACGGCTACTACGCGCAGCCATAAGGCTCCCCATCCGCCGAAACGTCGAAGGCGCAGGACGCGATATGATGGACCAGGCGTGCTCGCATGATGCGGTACGCTTCTTCTGGCCAACGCAAATTCCCTGGAGAACACATTCGACGTGAATCAACGCAAATCAGCGGTTATTTTGGGTGCTCAGTGGGGCGATGAGGGCAAAGGCAAGATCGTCGACGTGCTGTCGGAGAAGTTCTCCGTAGTGGCACGGTACGCAGGTGGTCATAACGCCGGACACACGGTCATCATCAAGGGCAAGAAGTTCGTCTTGCAGTTGATTCCCTGCGGCGTGCTGCGTCCGGGGTGTACAGGCGTGATCGGCAACGGCGTGGTGCTGGATCCGATGGCGTTTCTGAACGAGGTGAAGAAGCTGAAGGACGCCGGTCTGCCCGTGGATGGGCAGCTTTTCGTGTCCAATCGGGCGCAGGTGATTCTTCCCTACCACCGAATGATCGAGCTGGCGGCGGAGAACGCTCCGGGACGCACAAAGATCGGCACAACGAGCCGCGGCATCGGCCCCGCGTATGAGGACAAGATGCATCGCAGCGGGTTGCGCATAGTGGATCTACTGAACTCGGCGCTGCTGCGGACGCATATCGAGAACGCTTGCCATGAGAAGAACACCATCGCTCATGCGCTGTTCGGGACCGAGCCGCTGGATCCGAAGACGATGTATGAGGAGTATGCGCGGGCGGCGGAGCAGATTGCCCCGTTTGTGACGGATACTGCCGTGATGTTGAATGACGCGATCCGGAATGGCGAGAAGGTGATGTTCGAGGGGGCGCAGGGGGCACTGCTGGACATCGACCATGGGACTTATCCGTTTGTTACTTCGTCGTCGGCTACGGCTGGCGGGGCGGTGACGGGGACGGGGGTCGGGCCGACGCAGATTGGCACGGTGATCGGGGTGACGAAGGCTTATGTCACGCGGGTGGGCGAGGGACCGTTCCCGACGGAGATTCATGACGACTCGGCTGATCTGTTGCGGGCGCGTGGGCAGGAGTATGGCGCGGTGACGGGGCGTCCGCGGCGTTGCGGCTGGCTGGACCTGCCGCTACTGCGGTACAGCAACATGATCAATGGGACGGAGTGGCTGGTCGTCACCAAGATGGATGTGATGGATGAGTGCGCAGAGATTCCGGTTTGCACCGGCTATAAGATCGATGGGAAGATGACAGACGTGATTCCGGCGGACATGCGGGGTTTTGAGTCGATTCAGCCGATCTATACGAAGCTGAAGGGTTGGAAGGCTTCTACGGAGGGAATTACGGAGTTCGACAAACTGCCCAAACTGGCGCAGGATTATCTGCACTTTGTCGAGAAGGAGTCAGGGGCGAAGATCGGCATGGTTTCGACTGGACCAGACCGCGACCAGACGATGACGATAGCGGGATTTGAAGAGGCGCTGAAGGCGTAGGAGACGCGATATGTTGAGCTTTACTGTACGAATGACGTTTGCCCAGGATGATCATGCGGAGATTGCGGAGATGTTGCGTCATTTGACGCTGGCTTCGCGGCAGGAGCCGGGTTGCGTGAACTATGTTGCTCATTTTCTTGAGGGCGATCTGGGTACGGTACTTATTTATGAGCAGTATGTGGACGAGGCGGCACTCGAGCATCATCGGACGACGCCGCACTTTCACCAATATGCGATTGGCGGGCTTTACCAGAGGATGCGGGAGAAGCAGATGGAGAATTTGACGGCTGTTTGCTGATTGGGCAGTTTGTAGTGTGGCAAGGCTGACGCTTCCCGTTCGGGGAGCGTTTTGTCGTGGGGTGGAAGTGAAGTAAGGGTGTGACGGCGAAGGACGGAAACCCTTCTTGGTCTTGGCGGAGTCTAAGGTTCATGGTCGCCGCGAACGGCCAGGGAGCTCAAGGATTTTCGCTGGCGTTGAAGGTTTGACGGGCCTGTAGAGACGTAACGAAAGTTGTTTTGACTCTTGGCGTAAAGCGGTCTACCATCCGGTACGCGTTATGACGTTGCGTGGTCAACCAATTCGTTACTGCCTGATAACAGCCGTTGCTGCGCTGGCGGTCTTGTTTGCGGGCGTGGATGTGCATCCTGCGCTTGCGAATCCTGCTCCCCATGCCAGGAAGCAGGATGCGAAACAACAGGTGGAGGCGCTGGAGGAACAGTGGCGTGTCGCGCAGCTTGCGGGCGACATGACGACCATGGACAAAATGCTCTCCGACGACTACATCGGCATTTCGATTACAGGCGAGGTGGACACCAAGGCCCAGCAACTGCGGCGGGTGTCAGATCGCAGGATGATGCTTACCAAGATCGAACTGAGCGACATGAAGGTGAAGCTGGTTGGAGCGATCGCCATCGTGACCTCTCGCGCCCATGTGGAGGGGACGAACGATGGCGCATCGGTGATGGGGATGTTCCGGTATACGAGGGTGTATCAGCATCTACCCTCGGGGCAATGGAAGATTACGAGTTTTGAGGCCACAAAGGAACACCGACCCCGACGGGACGTGGATGGACAGACGGAGGGGGCAAAGACGGATGGAGGCATGCAGCCGGGTGCCCGGTCGGAATGAATTGGATGAGGGAGTTCGGATCGATAAACAAGCCGAACTAATTCCGAATCGGGAATACTTCCAATCGGGATATTGCATCTGCTAGCATAGGCTGCCTATGGATTCTTTCAATTCTGCCCGTCGCGATCTCCTGAAATTCGGCGGCATGGGATTGGCCGCCGCAGCCGCCACCATGCCCGCTTCCGCTTACGCCGCAACAAAAACTTCGGCGCACGCTACGTCGGGCGTCTTCGACGTGCGCACCTATGGAGCCACCGGCGACGGCAAAACCGTCGATACGCCGGCTATCAACCGGGCCATCGAGGCAGCTTCGGCCGCAGGCGGCGGCACCGTCCTTTTTCCTCCCGGAATGTATCTCTGCTTCTCGATCCATCTCAAGAGTCACGTGGGCCTTCACCTCTCGCAGGGCTCCACCATCCTCGCCGCCGACTCGCCCCTGCCCGGCCAGACCACCGGCTACAACGGGGGTACCTACGACGCAGCCGAGCCGAAGACTCCCTACGACGCCTTCCAGGACTACGGTCACAATCACTGGCACAACTCGCTCATCTGGGGCGAAGACGTTCACGACTTCAGCATCACCGGTCCCGGACTCCTCTATGGCAAAGGCCTCAGCTTCGGCGCGCGTCGTGAAGCCCGTGGCAATTATCCGATCTATGTGGCGGAGCAGGCGGGTGTCGGCAACAAGACCATCGCTCTCAAGAACTGCCGCAATGTCATCTTTCGCGATTTCTCGATCCTCAAAGGCGGCCACTTCGGTCTGCTCCTCACGGGAGTCGACAACCTCACCATCGACAACCTCAAGATCGATACCGACCGCGACGGAATGGACATCGATTGCTGCAAAAATGTTCGCGTCTCCAACTGCACCGTCAATTCTCCCTGGGACGATGGCATCTGTCCCAAATCCAGCTTCGCCCTGGGCTACAACCGCGCCACCGAAAACCTGACCATTACCAACTGCTACGTCACCGGCTGCTACGAGCTAGGCACTATTCTTGACGGCACTTTCAAAAAATTCGCGCCTGACGCTCACGTTCCCCGCACCGGACGTATCAAATGCGGCACCGAGTCCAACGGCGGCTTCAAAAATATCACTATTTCCAACTGCGTCTTCGAAGGCTGCCAGGGGCTTGCGCTCGAATCTGAAGACGGCGCTTTGTGTGAAGACATCACCATCTCCAACATTACTCAGCGCGACGTCATTGAAGCTCCGCTCTTCTTCCGTCTTGGCGCCCGTCTGCGCGGCCCTAGAGGTACAGGCGACCAAAGTACTGTAGTTGGCACCTTGCAGCGCGTCCTCATTGATAACTTCGTCAGCTACAACACCGGCTCGCGCGTCTGCTCTATTCTCAGCGGCATTCCGGGCTATGCGATCAAGGACATCAAGATCTCCAATTTTTACGTCCAGCATCAGGGAGGAGTCTCCCCGGATCTGGTCAAGGTTGTCCCACCCGAAAATGTCGATAAGTATCCCGATCCTGGCATGTTCGGACCGATGCCTGCGCAGGGTTTCTTCTTCCGCCACGTCCATAACCTCGAACTGAGTCACGTTGAAGTCGCCCCGATGACCCCGGACCCGCGCCCATCGTTTTATCTGGAAGATGTCAATCGCGCCGACTTCATCGCCGTCACCGCTCCCACGGTTAACCCAGCGTTTCACTTGAATAAAGTGACGGACCTGCGCGTTCTCTTGAGCCGCGCCGCCAAAGACACTCAGATGGACAGCGCCGACAACAAGACTCTTTAAGGAGAGTCTGATTAAGTCTGCTGACTTCGAGTAGGCATTCCCTCGGGGGCTAAAGCCACATTGATAACAGGCCATTTACGGACGGGGTGAAGCCTGTCTCTTTCAAAACGAGGTGTTTTCCGCAACCTGTGAGCCGCGCCCTTTCAAGGCGAAGACCTAATCAGAGGGACCTAATCCTCAGATTTTGAGGAATCGGCACCACGTCTTTCCATCCGGTTGCGGAGGGGTAGGGTCGTTCTCGTTGTGTAAGTCTAAACCGGGCTATGATTCTTGACGTAATTGCGCAAGGCCAGGTTGAGATCGAGTGCCTTCTGTACGCCGCCATCCAACATGCGCAGCCAGTCGGAGGCAGGTTCTTTCATCTCGGTGGTACTGAGCAGGTAGCTGGTTTGAACGATGATTTCGAGGGCGTTGCTGAGATCGTGAGCAAGCTTTCGTATCTCGACTGCCAGATCTTCGGGAATTTTGTCGCCGTCGGGCGAAGGGGAATGGGGGGTATTTTGATCGGCCATATTAAGAAAATCCTGTTTCGTTGATAATGAGACGCGAGTTAGGGCGGATTCGTCTCTTACGCGCTCGTGGAATTGACAGGGACCTCGCTGTTTGTAAGACTAAGGGCTCGCGGTTTTAGCGCGTCCGGCTTGTGGCTGTGACGAATTACACCGTGCCGTAGTGGCGGAATTGGCAGACGCGCATGGTTCAGGTCCATGTACTCGCAAGGGTGTGGGGGTTCGAGTCCCCCCTTCGGCACCAAAGTTTGCAATGAGCACCTTTCGGGGTGCTCATTTTTCTGTCTTCAATGTCTTTGCGCAGGGTTACAGTCTCCTGCAATCAGCAGCAAAACTGCTCTAACAGTAAGATAAAACTATGCCGACGAAGCTCGATCAGATTCTTGCGAACACGCTCCTGCAGGTCAATGAGCGCAAAGCGACAGCGGATTATGCAGCGTTGGACCAGAAAGCTGCCGCGCATACGCCACGAGGCTTTACTGCCGGATTGCGGCAGGCAGCCAAAATCGGCCCGGCGATTATCTCCGAGATCAAGAAGGCTTCGCCATCGAAGGGATTGATTCGCGCCGACTTCCACCCGGCGGCGCTGGCCCGGGCGTTTGAGGCAGCGGGTGCTGCTGCCCTGTCAGTGCTGACGAATGAGGAGTTCTTTCAGGGATCGCTCAATGATCTGGAAGCGGCTTCTCGCATGGTGCGGATTCCATGCCTGCGGAAGGATTTCATCCTCGATCCATTTCAAGTGCTGGAGGCGCGCGCTTCGGGCGCGGACGCCATCCTGCTCATTGTGGCAGCCCATACCGATAAAGCTTTGAGTGATCTCCACCAGGAGGCGCGCAACATGGGGCTGGACGTTTTATGCGAGGTGCACGACCGCGAAGAGATGGAGCGCGCAGCTCATCTGGGATTTGACCTCATCGGAGTCAACAGCCGCGATCTGCGCACGTTCGCAGTTCGAACGGAGCTATTGACGGAGTTGGCCCAGTGGGCGCCCGCGGATGCGGTCATGGTCGCGGAGAGCGGCATCCAAACTGCGTCGGACATTGAACGGTATCGCTCCGCCGGTTACAGCGCTTTTCTGGTGGGGGAAGCATTGATGAGGCAGCCTGATCCGGCAGCGGCGCTGGCACTCTTGTTAGAGCGCGAATACTCGGCGGAGTGTTAGTCATGTGGATCAAAATCTGTGGGAACACGAATCTGGAAGATGCACAGGCCGCTGCCGAGTTAGGCGCGGATGCGGTGGGATTTGTATTTGCGCCCAGCGTACGCCGCGTGACCGCAAAGGACGTCGCGCGAATTACGCCGCATCTTCCTGAGAATTTAGAGCGTGTGGGAGTTTTCGATTCGCGGTATGCCGACGAGATTGCCGCAGCCGTACGTGAGGCAGGCTTGAACGCGGTGCAGTTGCATGGTGAATGGCAGCCCGTTCTGGTGGAACGGCTGAACAAGACATTTGAAGGCCGACTCAAAATTATCCAGACGGTCCACTGGCAGGTTGATGCGGAAGGGAGCACGCCCGCGGCGGTGCGGCAACAACTTCGAGCCATGGAAGCTGCCGCGGGATTCGACCGGATTCTGATTGATTCGAAGGTGGGTCAGGCGACCGGAGGAACCGGAGTGACCTTCGATTGGGCTGCCGCGAGGACCGTTGTCAGGGACGGCGCCGGGCGGCTGAAGATGATTGTGGCCGGCGGCCTGCGTCCCGAGAATGTCGCTGAAGCTATCCGCGAGTTGAATCCATGGGGAGTGGACGTGTCGAGCGGCGTGGAAAGGGCACCGGGCCGCAAGGATGCCGCGAAGTTGGCGACATTTATTGGAAATGCGCGGGCAGGCAAGGACGTTCCCGACTAGGATTCTTTCTTGCGGTATAGAAAGCAGCGGCGAGTAAGAACTGCCCCAATGCTCCGGGCCATCCACTACACTGACGCAATGTGTGGTCTTCCAGCTCGGGCCTTCCTTGTCGTTTGCGTTGTGATCGGCGGTTCTGCCGGTGCCTGGGCGCAGAGCTACACCTTGAAGGCGCAGGCAAATGTCGTGCTGGTACCCACAACCGTTCAACTGAAGCATGGCGAGATGCTGTATGGGCTGAAGCCGGAGCAGTTTGTCGTCGAAGACAATGGCATTTCGCAGCCGATTCATCTTGATGAAGATACCGACGCTCTTGGGCTATCGCTTGTCGTCGTTGTCCAGTGCAGCCGCGCGGCGGTGATGGAGTATGCGAAGCTCAACGGTCTGGGCACCATGATCGAAAGCATCACCGGGGGCGCTCCGCGAGAGGTCGCAATTGTGAGCTATGGAGCACAGCCCGAGACGCTCGGCGATTTCTCGAGCGGCACCGACGACTTGGCCGCCGCGCTCACACAGCTTCAACCTTGCGATGACTCGAAGGCGGCAACGCTGGATGCTGTTGCGTATGCGACGAAGATGCTGGAGGCGCGCCAGAACCACTATCGCCATGCCATTTTGCTGATTGGCGAGACGCGCGATCATGGCAGCGAGGCCAAACCCGCGCAGGTAATCGCAGAGTTGGGGCGAACAAATACTGTTGTGGATTCCGTCGCTTTCTCGCCGGGAAAGACGGAGATACTCAGCGATCTGCGATACGGCGGTGGAAGCGGGCCGATTGGTCTGCTGGTGATGGCGGTCAATGCTGTGAAGAAGAATGCAGCACATGAACTGGCTGCGCTCTCCGGCGGAGAGTACATCAATTTCACAACGCAGAAGGGGTTCGACAAAGGACTGTTACAGCTCTCG
>JBDTDX010000260.1:0-8602 GCA_039922815.1 Granulicella sp. | reverse complement strand
CGACGACTTCGTCGGGGTTGAGGTCGATGTGCGGCTTTTTGTTGCGGGCGGCCAGATTGAAGAGATCATCGACCAACTGGCGGACTGCGGGGATGCGGGTGCTGCCGCCGACGAGGACGACCTCGTCGATCTGTTCCGGGGACAGGTTCGCATCCTTGAGCGCCTGCTTTACCGGGCCTGCGGTGCGGGCGATGATGGGTTGCGTGAGCTGGTCGAACTGCTCGCGGGTGATCTCGCGGGTGTAGGGCTTGCCGCTTGGCAGGGTCAGCGCAATCTTTGTCGAGGGTGCTGAAGAGAGCTCGATCTTGGCTTCGATGACTGCTTTGCGGATGGCCTGGACGAACTCGCCGTTGGCGCTGAGGTCTTCGCCGAGGTCACCCTGAATGTCGTCGAGGGCGATGGCGATGAGGAGATTGTCGAGGTCGTCGCCGCCGAGGTGCGTGTCGCCGCCGGAGGCAATGACTTCAAAGATGCCCTCGTGAAGCTTGAGGAGGGAGACGTCGAAGGTGCCCCCGCCGAAGTCGTAGACGGCGATGAGGCCGTCTTTATTTTTATCGAGGCCGTAGGCGAGCGCGGCTGCTGTGGGCTCGTTGACGAGGCGGAGGACTTCGAGACCGGCGATGCGTCCTGCGTCCTTGGTGGCCTGGCGCTGGGCGTCGTTGAAGTAGGCGGGGACAGTGATGACGGCCTTGGTGACGGGTGCTCCGAAGAAGCGCTCGGCGTTCTTCTTGAGCTGCATGAGGACGTGTGCGGAGATCTCGGGTGCGGTGAGGGTGAGGCCGCCGACGTTGAGCTTGAGGACTTCATCCTGCTTCTGGCCTTCGACGAGCTTGAAGGGGAAGAGTTTCAGCTCGTCTTGTATGTCGTCGATGCCGCGGCCCATCAGGCGCTTGGCGGAGTAGACGGCGTTGCCGGAGTTGGTGAGCAGGGTAGCGCGGGCGGCGTTACCGATGGCCCAGCCATCTTCAGGCCGGTCGGGATTGAAGGCTACGACTGAGGGAACGAGGCGCTCGCCATCTTCGCCGGGGATGACGACGGGCGTGTCGCCCTGCATGAAGGCGACGAGGGAGTTGGTGGTGCCGAGGTCGATGCCGACGACGCGGCCGGACTGCTCCGGGGCGCTGCTCTGAATCTGTAGAAGGTCTGCCATGGTTTCCTGTGGCGCCCGGCGACGTGCGGGGCGCACAATTCTATTGTCGCATTGCATAGGATGAGCTGCCGGGAACGGGTGATGCATCACGGCGGATGAGGAAAGGAGCCAGCGATGGCAAACGTAGCGAAGGACTGCAGGGCAACGGTTATTCCGGGGATGCGATATCGGGATGCAGTGGAGGCGATGGACTGGCTTGAGAAGGCGCTTGGCTTTGAGCGGCACGCCGTCTACATGAACTCCGATGGCAAGACAGTGGAACATGCGGAGATGGTCTTCGGGAACGGCATGATCATGCTCGGGTCGGCCTCAAACGGCACGCCGTATTCGCCGTATTCGGTTCATCCACAGGAGACCGGCGGACGCGAGACGCGGAGCACCAGCCTGATCGTCAGCGACGCCAAAGCGATCTATGCGACGGCCAAGGCGGCAGGCGCGGAGATGATCTTCGACCTGCGCGAGATGGACTATGGCGGTTGGGCGTTTACGTGCCGCGATCCGGAGGGATTTATCTGGAGCATCGGCAGCTATGATCCGTGGGAGCCGAAAGAGTAGTTAGTCGAGCGCCTCGTTGACGTCGCGGACGAGGTTGCGGAGATAGCTGCGACGGTTCAGCAGAGCGACCAAGGCGTCCTTCGCTGCGTCTTTTGCTGTGGCGTCGTTGGTGTCGATGCTCGCGTCCCACTTGGTCCAGAGCTGCTCGAGATTGGCGTGAGTTTCGGCCATTTTGGCGTCGAAGGTTTGCTTGGCGTTCAGGAGATCTTTGCGAAGCTGCGGGTCGTCCTCGCCCATTTTTTTGGCCATGCGCATCTCTTCGAGCTGCATGTTGAGTTCGAAGGCCTCTTCGAGGAGGTCGGGGGGGACGATCTGCTTTTTGGCGACGCCGCTGGTGCGGGCGGCTTCGGTGGCGGCTTTGGATTGTTCTTCGAGTTCGACGCCTTCGAGGGAGAGGAGGTATTGGGTGCGGAGGATGGGGTCTTTGAGGGTGCGGTAGGCGTCGTTGAGGAGGGAGGACTGCGCGAGGGCGGCTTCCTGCTCGGCGGCGGGTCTGGCGGCGAAGCGGTCGGGGTGGAGCTTGCGGCTGAGGGTGTAGAACTGCTTTTCGAGGGCGGCGGTGTCCAGATGCAACTTGCGGGGGAGGGCGAAGAATTCGAAGAAGTCAGCCATAGGGACAGATTACTCGATACCCCTCCCCCCTCTATGCCTTTTTGTCTAAGTAGCTGACTAAAATGGACTTAGCGGTTGGAGGTAGGCTAAAGTCGTCTCCTGATTGGGGTTACAGCCAAAGTCGTCATTCTAAAGGAGTAAGCCTCGGCGGTGGGCCGAGGCTTTTCTTTGTGTCCTGTTAGAAGGATAGCAGGTCGAGGGAAACTAATGCGCACTCGTATGTTGTTGATGCGGAATGGCTTAGGGGATTTTCAGCTTGACAGGATTTTAGGTGGAGATTTGCTGTTGGGGTGGAGGAAGGCAAACGCGGATTCCCTTCGGGAATGACAAACAAAGAGCAAATTTCACTGAATTAGCTTGAGAAGGAGGATCCGCAGCCGCAGCTCTTGGTGGAGTTGGGGTTGATGAAGTTGAAGCCCTGACGCATGACGGTCTCTTCGTAATCGAGGACCATGCCGGTGAGGTAGATGAAGCTCTTGGGGTCGACGAAGATGCGGACGGGCTGCGTGGTCGCATCGTCGAAGAGGAAGGTGCGGTCGCGCTCGCGGGGCTTGGTGTCGAAACGAATGTTGTAGCTGAGGCCGGAGCAGCCGCCGCCCTGAATGCCGAGGCGCAGACCGCCCTGCTCGGGGGAGAGGCCTTCCTTGGCGATGGCGTTGCGGATGCGCTTGAGGGCCTTGGGGGTAAGGCGAATTCCCTTGACGGCCGCCTCGGGCGATATGCCCTCGGGGTTGACGAGGTCGATGCCAGCGAGGGGATTCTTATTGGATTCGGGCGCGGGTGCGCTCATCGAAGTGCTGGTGCTGGTCGAGATGGAGACGGTGGACATAGTGGTTTTTGAAGATTCCCTCAGGGGCTAAAGCCCATTGCAGCCATGGAAAGATGGCGCGGCTAAAGCCGCGCCCTTTCAAAGCTGCGTTGCTGACGAGTCTTAGTGAGCCGCTACTGCTGCGCCTTCTGTTTCGGCTACGTGGTTCTTCTTCTTCCAGTCGCCGATGGCGGCGCGGATCGCGTCTTCTGCGAGGACCGAGCAGTGAATCTTGACGGGGGGAAGCGCGAGTTCCTTGACGATGTCGGTGTTGGTGATCGTAAGCGCCTCGGCGATGGTCTTGCCCTTGACCCACTCGGTGGCGAGGGAGCTGGAGGCGATGGCCGAACCGCAGCCGAAGGTCTTGAACTTGGCGTCCTCGATGATCTGGGTCTCGGGATTGACGCGAATCTGGAGACGCATGACGTCGCCGCACTCCGGCGCGCCGACGAGGCCGGTGCCCACTTCGTCCAGGCTTTTGTCCATCGTGCCGACGTTGCGCGGATTCTCGTAATGATCGACTACTTTGTCGCTATATGCCATGGTGAAACCTCACTTGTTAGATGATAGTCCTTATTGTTTAGCTTCACCATAGGGCTTCGAATTTTAAGGGCTTGGAATCTTAGCCCACGGAGATTTTACTTGAGCGGGTGGGCTCGCCACGGGTATAAAGCCAATAACGTGAGGTAGCTACCGCCATGAAGCCAGTTGGTATCCCTGAAACTCCAAACGCCTCTGCCCTGAAATATAAGGTTCCGGGCGTGTATGTGGAAGAGGTAGGCACGCCTGCGACGACGATTGTGAGCGTCGATCCGAGCATCGCAGCCTTTGTTGGCTCTTCGTTGAAGGGGCCTGTTGACGCGGTTTCCGAGCTCCTCACCAGCTATGCTGACTTCGTAGCGGTGTATGGAGATGTGTCCGACATCACTTTTTGTGGACCGACTGCGCAGATGGCGATCAACTATCTTGCGCTCGCGGCGCGGGCATTCTTCGATAACGGCGGACGGTCACTTTATATCAGCCGGGTGAGCGCACCGGACGGTACGAACTCTGCCCCGCCGACGGGGGATGACTATGTTCGCGCCTTGCAGAAGCTGGAGGAGGTGAGCCGTGTCGCGGTCGTTGCTGCTCCGGGTGGAGCGATTGGTGGGGTTTGCAACGTCGATTCGGTGGCTCCGATTCATGCTGCGTTGATTGCGCATGTGAGCCAGGCGAAGGCGTACCGGTTTGCCGTGCTCGACCCGCCGCCGGGCTGTTCGATCAGCGATATACAGGCAGTGCGCGCGACGGTCGATTCTGCGAATGCCGCGCTTTATTTTCCCTGGGTGACGATCGCCGATCCGCGGGAGAATGCAGCGGAGAAGTCGACGCTCAACGTGCCGCCTTCGGGCTTTATTTGCGGTATCTACTCCCGTGTGGATCATGATGAAGGGGTGTTCAAGTCGATTGGCAGTCAGCAGGTTATCGACGCTTTGGGCTTCGAGCATGTGGTCACACTCCCGGAGAATGACCTTCTGAATGCGCAGGGGATTAACTGCCTGCGAACCTTTACGGGGCGCGGGAATCTGGTTTGGGGAGCGCGTACGGTCTCATCCGATCCGGAATGGAAGTACGTCAATGTGCGACGTTATCTTCTGTATCTGGAGCACTCGGTCGATCAGGGAATGCAGTGGGTGGTCTTTGAACCGAATAACGAAAGAACGTGGGCTTCGGTGCTGGCGGCTGTGAGCGCCTTTCTCTACGCGCAGTGGCGGAGCGGCGCTCTGATGGGGGTAAAGGCGGAGGAGGCCTTCTTCGTGAGATGCGATCGTACGACCATGAGCCAGAGCGATATCGACAAGGGACAACTGGTGTGTCTGATTGGCTTCGCTCCTCTAAAGGCTGCGGAGTTCGTTGTGATTCAGATTTCGCAGCTCACGGCGGACGCGGGCACCACTCCGCAGAACCCAACGCATTGAGGGATTGATGGTCCTGAGGAAACCGTCAGCCGATTTTGCGAGCTAAAGGCTCTCTGGCAGCCTTAGCATTTTTTGTTTGTATCGCATCGCAGCGTAGAACAGAGGAAAGACGGCGCAGCCTGCAAGCGCGAGGGGCGCAAACGTAACGGTGAGCCAGAAGCGGAACGTCGTATGAGCTGCGCAATCGACAACCGTTCCCGTAACGATCATCGCAACCAACATAAGGAAGCCTCGAAGAAGACGGCTTTTATCGCTGATCTCTTTCCGCTTCATGACGACTCCTTAGTGAGCGGCCCATTCGATTTTGGTGAGGTCAATGCCTTCCTTGACCATCTCGTAGAGGGGCGAAAGCTCGCGGAGTTTGAGGACTACGTCGATGACCTTGTCGGAGACGTAATCGACTTCGGCGCGGGTGTTGAAACGGCCGAGGCCGAAGCGGATGGAGCTGTGGGCTACGTCGTCGCCTAAGCCCAATGCCTTCAATACATAGGACGGCTCGAGGGTGGCTGAGGTGCAGGCCGAACCGGAGCTGACGGCGATGTCGTTGATGCCCATCAGGAGCGACTCGCCCTCGACATAGACGAAGCTCATGTTGAGGTTGCCGGGGAGGTGGCGGTCCATGTTGCCGTTGACGTGGACGTAGTCAAGGGCCTTCTCGAACTTGGCGCGCATGTAGTCGCGGAGTTCGATCTCGCGGGCGGCTTCGGTCGCCATCTCGGCCTGTGCAATCTCGCAGGCTTTGCCGAGACCGACGATGCCGGGGACGTTGAGCGTGCCGGAGCGCATGCCGCGTTCGTGGCCGCCGCCATTGATCTGCTCGGTGATCTGGACGCGGGGGTTGCGGCGACGGACGTAGAGAGCGCCGACACCCTTCGGCCCGTAGATCTTGTGGCCGGAGAGGGAGAGGACGTCGATCTGGTCCTTCTGGACGTCGACGGGGATCTTGCCTACGGCCTGGACGGCGTCGGTGTGGAAGAGGACGCCCTTCTCGTGGCAGAGCTTGCCGATCTCGGCGATGGGCTGGATGACGCCGATCTCGTTGTTGGCGTACATGATGGAGACGAGGATGGTCTTGTCGTCCATGGCGCGCTTGAGGTCTTCGAGGTCGATGAGGCCGTCGGCCTGGACCGGCAGATAGGTGACGCGGCAGCCGTTCTTCTCGAGCTTCTTGCAGGTGTCGAGGATGGCCTTGTGCTCGGTGGCCTGGGTGATGATGTGGTTGCCGCGCTCGCGGTACATCTCGGCGATGCCCTTGAGGGCGAGGTTGTTGCTCTCGGTCGCGCCGGAGGTGAAGATGATCTCCTTGGCAGAGCAGCCGATGAGCCTGGCGATCTGCTCGCGGGCGGTCTCGACGGCCTTCTCGGCTTCCCAGCCGAAGGCGTGGTTGCGGCTGGCGGCGTTGCCGAACTTGCCGGTGAAGTAGGGCATCATCGCTTCGAGGACGCGCGGGTCCATTTGCGTGGTCGCGTGGTTATCCATGTAGAGCGGAAGGGTGACGCCGGGCGGCAGGGGCTTGGACGACTCGCTGATGATGACGCCGTTGTTGGCCATGTCGTTGGCGACACCGTTGTTGCTGATCTCGTTGCTCATGTATTGCTCCTCAAAATTGAAACTGAATCTGAATCCCGGAGGAAGTCTGCTCCCTAGAGAGCGATGCTGACCAAACCGCCTGCTACCGCCGTACCTGCCCCCTGTCGATCGACCTCGGTCATATCGACCAGGTCGGAGATCAGGATGCCGTTCAGCAGGTCTTTGATGCTTTCGTTAACCTTGCGCAATGGTTCTCTGATGGTGCAAGTGCCCACAAGATCGCAGGGTCCGTGGATTGTGATGCAACTGGTGATAAAAAGAGGGCCGTCAATGGCACGAATGACCTCAAACGCGGTAATTTCGCGGGCCGCCCGCGAGAGGGCATATCCCCCGGTGCTGCCGGCGTGCGATACCAATAAACCTGCCCGGGCCAGGGTCTGCAGAATCTTCGCAAGGAGCTGCGGAGGAATATGGTAAGCCTCTGCAATATCCTTGGCGCTGCGTGCCGGGTTGGACGAAGTCAGGGTTGCTTGTTCCGCAAGATACCTGAGCGCCATGAGCCCGTAATCGGCTTTTTTGGTCAGGCGTAGCATCCATTCTCCTTCGCCGGCTAGTGATAACCGACTAAATGAGTCTGGTATGAGTGTACGGTGAGGCGTGGAGGGATGCAAACACTTGTCGGGGGCATGGGGAGTCTTGCACCAATTCCGGTGCCAGGCGGTCCGGGGAAGAGGGAGCGCTAAAAAACTTATTTGACAAGTACGGCGCAGACGGGCAAAATCCTTAGCATTCCAGCTCATTTACCATGACCAACTCATGTAAACATCCCCAGGTTCGAGTTGTCGCCCGCGAGGACGATGTTGAATTCGTAGAGTGCCAAAGCTGTCGCGAGGTCTTCGACGCCGCAGAGTATGTCGATATGGCCCTTGAGGACGAGGAGCTTGCGGGCGAAGCGGACGGCGAAGAGGACGATCTGAAGCCTGCTCGCGTCCTCAAACCTGCGCGCGGCAAAGGCTAGGCTGGCCTTCCGCCGGACTGAGGGCCGGAGGATGAGTCGGGATCGATTCCCGAAGAAGCGCCCCCAGCTGAGGATCGCTCGCTTTGTTCCTGTGAGCTCAATCGCCGCACAACGATCCAGGCGTACTGCGCAGCCGATAAAGGCGCAAGAACGGCGATCGAACGAATGAGCACCTCGCGCAAAGGTGCCATCGGGACGGACGGCGCAATCTTCTCAAGAAGCACCACCAGGAGCGCAACAATCTGGATGAGCGTGTTCAGCTTGCCGAAGAAGCTGGGGCGGAAGTCTCGTAGCGTGTTCGTGGCGAAAAGCAGCGTGGCGATAAGCAGGATGCCGAGATCGCGACTGAAGACAAGCACCGTGACATAGCGCGGAATCAGGTTGGCGTGGGTGAGGACGATGAAGAGCGTGCTCAGCAGGAGCTTGTCGGCGATGGGATCAAGATAAAGGCCGAGCGTCGTTTTCTGGCTGAGCCACCGGGCGAGAACGCCGTCGAGACCGTCGCTGATGCCTGCCAGAACGAAGAGAGCGAAGGCGGTACGGTAGTCGCCGTTGAGGATCTCAATGACCAGAAACGGAATGATGAAGAGCCGCAACAGCGTCAGCAGATTGGGGGCGGCGCGAATTTGGCTTAGAAACGGCATGGGCTACAGTAAGCCAATCGTAGCGCAAAGAGCCAGAGGATGCTGCGGGGCAGGTTGCTGTGAGGGGGGATTCCGGTTAGACTGAAAACTCTCGCAGGCGCGTAGCTCAGTTGGTTAGAGCGCTACCTTGACACGGTAGAGGTCAGGAGTTCGAGTCTCCTCGTGCCTACCATTTTCCTTCAATCATTCAGCTTGAGTGCGGACGCGCTAGGGCCTCAGCAGGCTTGGCTTGCGCTCCGCGATTTTGCCGATGAGCTCTCCGAAGAGCGTGTTGGCCCAGGCGAACCACGGTCGCGTGAATTTTTTCGGATCGTCGCGGTTATAGGA
>JBDTDX010000259.1:0-15776 GCA_039922815.1 Granulicella sp. | reverse complement strand
GTCGAGGAGGCGATTCGATCAGCTACGCAAAGACTGAGCCGCGCTCCTTCGGAACAGGAGATTGCCACCGCAATGGAGTTGAGCCTATCGGACTACCAGCAGCTTCTGGGGGATCTCAAGGGTCTGGAGATTGGCAGTCTGCATATGGAACGGAGCGAGGATTCCGGAGATGAAGAGCTGGCATATATCCCTGGGGCGCCCGAAGACGATCCGCTTTTCCGCTGCCTTAAAGGGGAAATGAAACAGCGCCTCGCCGATGCGATCGACGATCTGCCCGAAAAGGAACGGCTGGTGTTGACGCTTTACTACTTTGAAGAGCTGACGATGAAAGAGATCGGACTTACGTTGGGCGTCGTTGAGTCCCGCGTCTCGCAGATACACTCCGCTGCGGTTCTTCGCCTACGTGTAGCGCTCGCCGGCACGAAAGTGGCGGCAGTATCAAAACCAAAGAACGTATCCAGCGCAGGGAATGGCAAAAAATTCGGTCCACGGATGCATCGTGAGCGGTAGAACGGTCGGAGAGGCAACGCATGGCAGGTGAGATGAAGCGAAATGATCCCGAAACTCAAAGTGCACCCGCAAGGGTCGGTATGGCTGCTGGAGCGCTCGATGCTGAGGATGCACCGGAGCTATACAATTTCAGCCGCGCCGGACAGATCAGCCATGAGCAAATGCGTGCCATCGGTACGGTTAACGATCTTTTCGCCCGAAACCTTATGCATACCCTTGGGGCCTGGTTGCGAACCCATTTCCAGGTGAAGGTCGCTTCCGCAAAGCAGATGCCTTATACCGAGTTTGTTGGAAGACTTAAAGAGCCCACCTACGTCTGCTCAATTCGTATTGAGCCTCTGGGAGCCCTGGGTCTGCTTGAACTCGACCTGTTACTGGCATCGCCGGTCGTTGACCTGCTGTTAGGTGGGATCGGTCGAGCTGCACAGGTACGCGAACTGACCAATATTGAAGAGGCGATCATGAATTCAGTTGTCGAGATGATCGTCCGCGAACTGAACGTCGCCTGGCGTCCGGTTGGCCTTGGGTTTGCATTTGAAAAGAGGGAAACCGCGGCGCAGGTTGCCCGGATGATGCCCTCTGGCGAGAAGACCATGTCTGTCAGCTTTGAAGTCCAGATGCCTGAAGCGCTGGGCAGTATCAATCTATGCCTGCCTACGGTTGTGCTGAATTCGATTCTGCGACAGCTTATCTCTGACCACGAGCGACCGCGCCGTCGATCTGAAGAGGCCGAGACACGTATCCGTGAACTTCTGGCGGAGGCAAGCTTTGGGGCCGTACTACAGTTCCCGCCGTTGCGACTGCGCGCACGCGAACTGGCTGAAATTGTGCCCGGTACGATTCTGCGTCTCCCTCTACCGCGTCATTCAGCTGCGGAGTTGCGCGTTGGGGGGATTGCTCTGGGGAGAGCCAGACCGGTTCGCATGGGAGAACACCGTGGCGCTCAAATGCAGCCGGAGCGCACCAGTGAAATGGATGAGTCGCAAAAGAAGTTATCCGAATGAGCTTGTCGTAAGGGAGAGATGTCATGGACGAAGTGATGCCGGAACAAGATCAGGAATTGGGCGGGGGGTCGGGGATGGACCTGCTCTATGACATCGAATTGGATGCAACTCTCCAGTTTGGATCTCGCGAGATGGCGCTGCGCGAGGTGTTGGCACTTGGGCCGGGAGATGTAGTCGAGCTTGATCGACATGTTTCGGAGCCTGTGGATCTGGTCGTTGGCGACAGAATTGTTGCGCGTGGTGAGGTCGTTGTGGCGAGTGGCAACTTTGCGCTTCGCATTACTGAGGTCGCAACACCGCAACTGCGCCTGGAGAGTATCCGATGCCTTTTCTAGAGAGACGCACCACCCTCATGCCTCCGAAAATGGGGGACACCCGTGGTCTAGGCTCATTAGATTTTGAGTCTGCGGCGCGGGACGAATATGTTCCGGGCGTTGCCACAAAACACGTTTTGAGAAAATTGCCGCAGCATGGTGCAGGCCGGCAATCGTGTGCCAATGTCGAATGTTCCGGCGGCTGGAAGATGCCCTGGAAGAATCGGCGCAGGCCCGTCTTTGAAGGTCATTGGGGATGCAGTCCACGTTGTCTGGAGGCAGTCATTCACCGAGCGTTGCGACGTGAACGAGGGGATCTTCGGCCCAGCATCGAGGAGGAGGCGCCGCATCAGCATCGTGTCCCGCTCGGTCTGATCATGCTCTCTCAGGGATTGATTACGCAGGCGCAACTGCGTAAAGCACTGGATGCTCAACGTTTGGCTGGTCAAGGCCGCATTGGAGACTGGCTGGTGAAAGAGTGCAATCTTCATCCGTCGCAGATCACGCGGGGCCTGGCAGGCCAATGGAGTTGCCCGGTATTGCGAACTGAAGGTTTTATTCCTTCTGCAATGGCCTTGACCGCTCCGCGCTTCTTCCTCGAAGAGTTTGGATTGTTGCCGCTTCGCGTTGCTGCTTCACGGATTCTCTATGTCGCTTTCCAGAACCGACTGGACGCGTCGGTCGCTTTTGCGATGGAACAGATGAGCGGTCTGAGAGTTGAAAGCGGCCTGTTGGACGACTTTCAATTCCATCAGGCTCACGAGATCCTTCTCGAAGGTGCATTCGCTCAGACAACGCGGGAATCTTTCTCAGACATAGATACACTTTCGATAAAGATGGCAGCCGTTCTTAATCGCTACCAGCCGGTCAACTCTCGCGTGGTACGCATTCATCAGCACTATTGGTTGCGGATCTGGCTGGAAACGGGAGCGTATAGCGGCGTGGGGAGTCTTCCGGGTAGCGGAGAAGATGTGATCGACACTGTTTTTAGCTTCGAGGGAAGAAGAGACTAACAAATAAAGCATGTCGACTTCCCGCTTAGAATCGAGCAGGATGGCCTGGCAAAGCTGCCTTGAGTATCCTAAGCTTGGTATTCTTTATTCAGCCCCGCATGCTTTAAGTTGGAATTTCTGCGGGAACGGGAGTTCAGATGCCTTGCTATCTATCGCAACACTCATTGTCCTGCATGACGCGCCAAAGTGCCGCCGAATTGGTGCGGCAGGTGTACGCGGCAACTCAAGTAACGGCTCGGCGCGTTTTGCTCAATATGCAGGAAGGGAAGATGCTTATTGAGTTTAATGCATCCAGTCGCGAAGAGCTGGAAAAGTGGCTGGCGGGGCAGCGGCTTCATTTTGATTGGCTGCTCCGTATTGAATCTGAGTCGGTCGACGGAACCTTGCATGTCATCTCGTAACGCCTAACAGAGCTTGGCTGTTGCTATCTTGGACGTTGTGGCGTAGCCTGACGGTATGAAAAACTCCACTCAATGTCCTGCACAAGTATGTTGTTGTACTTGCTGTAGACATGTGCCTAGTGGTGTGGACCTGCCGAGCCTTTAGATATCTGATTTCAAGCTCAGGATTTCAAAGAACCCACCGCCAGAAGATGTATTGGCGAGTGGGTTTTTTCTTTTTATAACCAAATCATTCAATTCAACATGGAAGGAACGATCATATGTCTGACTATAAGCACCCGGAAGTATTGGTCTCCACGGAATGGGCTGCGGAGCACCTGAACGATCCAAAAATTCGACTCGTTGAAGTAGATGTGGACACCACGTCGTATGCTGAAGGCCATATTGCCGGAGCGGTGGGATGGAACTGGCAGACGCAACTCCAGGACAACGTTCGGCGTGACTTGATCGAGAAATCCGCGCTTGAGGATCTACTCGGTAAATCGGGAATCTCGAATGACGATACGATTTTGCTCTACGGTGATAACAATAACTGGTTTGCAGCCTATGCCTTCTGGCAATTGAAGTATCACGGCCACAAGGATGTTCGGCTTATTAATGGCGGACGAAAGAAATGGAGTGCTGAGAACAGGCCGCTTACAACTGACCTGCCCCAGATCACCACGACTACCTATCACGCAGCCGACGCTGATGAGTCTATTCGTGCCTATAGAGAGCAGGTTGCCGGCACGATCGATAAAAGCAACGCTGCATCGCTAGTCGATGTTCGTTCCGTCGATGAATTTTCAGGTAAGGTGATTGCGCCTCCGGGGATGTCCGAAACTGCGCAGCGAGGCGGCCACATCCCGGGCGCGACAAATGTTCCTTGGTCCCAGGCAGCGGCAGAGGACGGCACCTTCAAATCCGCAGATGCTTTGAAGGAACTTTACGAGGGCAAGGGCGTCGATGGAAGTGGGGAAGTCATCTCCTACTGCCGCATTGGCGAGCGTAGTGCTCACACATGGTTCGCTCTGAAGTACCTGCTCGGCTACAAAGATGTTAAAAACTACGATGGCTCATGGACGGAGTGGGGCAATCTGGTTGGAGCGCCGATTGAAAAAGGTTCCGTCTAATTACAAATCAAACTGTCTATGATGTGATTGCAACAGACAGGCCAGGCTAAGAAAGCTGGCCTGTTTTGTGTGCGCGATAGATTCGTGTGCGCGATAGATAGATGGTTTGGCTTCATGGTAGAACTAGGAATGTCTGATATCCAATTAGGGACAACTCAAAAAGATCTACTCATCCATTTTAATCATTTGGCGATTAGTGCCTCCTCTATGACGCGCCTACAGGAATCTATCGTTCAGGCTATAAGCGAGAAGAACACCTACTACAACTGGGTTGGATTTTACATGCTTTGGCCGAGTGATCCAGAGATATTGATACTCGGTCCATTTATCGGGGAGCCTACCCAACATGTGCGGATACCCGTGGGAATAGGGATCTGCGGAGTGGCTGCTGCCTCGGGAAAAACAGTGATTGTCGATAATGTTAGCGACGACTTGCGCTATCTCGCATGCTCGCTCAAAACAATGTCGGAGATTGTCGTCCCGATCTTTGCCAATGGCAAAGTCATCGGCGAAATTGACATAGATAGTGATGCAGTCGCCGCGTTTAATGGGGACGACCGTATCTTTCTTGAGCAAACTGCGTGCATCGTTGGTGCGTATGCAGAGGGCCATCCTGAGTGGACGTTGGAAATGTAATAGGACAACTCAGGAGTAACCACGATGCATCTTCAGTGTCGGATGCGAATGTTATCCAATCCTGAAGTACATCAAGGACTCTTAGTGTTTTGCATGGATTGTCGTGGCTTTGAGTGAGGAATCGGCATATATCTTCAGTGGACGTACGTCGGGGATCGTGACTGTGCGCTCCTTCACTGTTACCAAACGAAGCTTTTGAAGTCTGGCGAGAGCGCGTGACACCACATCTCGTACTGATCCAATTCGCGTCGCAATCTCATGATTTGAAAGGCTGAGGCGAAACGAAATGCATTCTTGCTGTTCACCCCCGTCTTTTTCTCCTTCCGATAGGAGGAAAAGAGCGAGTCGTTGTCCTACCTCATGAAATGAGAGGTTGTTGACCAGTTGCGCGTGTTTTCGAACGCGCTCGGCCATCAATTTGAGGGCAACCAGAACAAATTGAGGTTGCTGTAAGCAGAATTGTTGAATCATCTCTTTCCCAATAAAAATTACCTCAGAGTCTGTCTGTGCGATCGCCGATGCGGGGTAAGGTCCATCGTCGAACGCAGGAACATCGCCAAGGGTCGCCCCATTGGTGTCGATATGCATCACCTGCTCTCGTCCCTCAGAATTCTGTTGGAAGACGCGTATCGTTCCGCTCATAATCACAAAGATCCCGGTTGCCGGTTCTCCGAAAAAAAACAGCATTTCTCCTGCGCTAAGTCGCCGCACCTCGGATTGTGCTGCAAGCCACAATAAGGCTTCCTCATCGAGAAGCCCGAAGAGTCTGGTTAGGCGCAGGGCCTCAACTTTTTTGTCCGTTCGTTCCATAAACTTCTCCTTATGACTCAAGTCATAGCACCCTTGGGTCGCCCAAGCATACGCTGCAAATAAAGACATAACGGAATCAACGAGAGGATGCAAAAAATGGAAATGCACAACCTGAATGCTCTGGTTGAATTCAACGATAGTCGATTCAACCCAAAGGTTCTTATTAATGAACCGGGCTATCGCATGGTGCTAATAAGCATTCTCTCAAACCAACAGATTGTGGAACACGCGGCCCCGGGCAAGGTAACCGTCTATGTGATGCGGGGGCACATCTCCTTCTTTGAAGGAGATGCATCCTCTGAATTACGGTCAGGCGAGGTTGTGACGATTGCCGCTGGCGCCAAACACCGAGTTCATGCACGCGAAGATTCGGTGCTTCTCGTTCTTGCGACCGGGGCTCGGTCAACGGACGAGTTGCCAGCCGAACTGTCTGAGGAACTTGATCTCCGCGAAGTTCCACGGCCGCAACGACATCCTATGATTTTCGCAAAATTTGATGCGTTGGCGCCGGGTGCATCCCTAAGACTATTGAACGATCACGATCCGATCCCGTTGAATCGTCAATTTGATACTATACGTCCTGGACAGGCATCTTGGGAATATCTGGAGCGTGGGCCCAGTTTGTTTCGTATTCGTATTCGCAGAATTGGCGCACCAAGTGCGCTCGACGTTCCGTTAGCAACCACTGCATCCACTCTACTGATTTCGCCACTGCAAAAGTGATAGTATGGTTCACAATACCTAGAGATATTTGAGGTCGCGATGGCAACAGCACCAGCAATACTTCCGGTTTATCCAAAGAGAAATTATCTAAATAACGAATATGGCATCAGGTCGTGGCTCCTGACGCAAGATCATAAACGAATCGCTCTGCTCTACTTGGCTGCAACGAGTTTCTTTTTCATTATCGGAGGCATTGCAGCATCGCTCATTCGCCTCGAATTGCTTACTCCGGCTGGAGATTTGGTGGCCTCGGACACCTACAATAGGCTGTTTTCGATCCACGGCATTATCATGGTTTTTTTCTTCCTTGTGCCGGTAGCACCAGCTGTGCTCGGAAATTTTTTGATACCTCTCATGATCGGCGCCCGGGATGTAGCCTTCCCGAAACTCAATCTTTTGAGCTGGTACTTGTTCATGTTTGGTGGCTGCTTTGAGTTGTATTCCATGCTGTTCGGTGGCGTAGATACTGGATGGACATTTACGACACCACTCAGTACGCATTATCTGAATAGCAATGTCGTAAGTGCTGCCCTGGGCATCTTCGTGGCCGGCTTTTCATCAATTTTGACGGGTCTTAATTTTATCGTCACCATACACCGGATGCGAGCCCCTGGAATGGTGTGGTTTCGTCTGCCGCTCTTCATCTGGTCGTATTATGCAACCTCCATAATCTTTGTTCTAGCGACCCCGGTTGTTGCCATCTCAATGATTCTTATTGTGCTGGAGCGGGTTGCTGGAATCGGCATCTTCGACCCCCGGGTAGGGGGTGATCCTCTTTTGTTTCAACACCTATTTTGGTTCTATTCTCATCCCGCTGTTTATGTCATGATCTTGCCCGGAATGGGAATTATTTCAGAGGTAATCGCCTGTTTCTCTAGGAAGAGAGTTTTTGGCTATACCGCAGTTGCATTTTCCTCTGTTGCAATTGCAGTCTTCAGCTTTTTTGTCTGGGCCCATCACATGTTCATTATGGGAATCTCGAGCTACTCCGCTCTGGTGTTTTCGTTGATGAGTATGCTTGTTTCGATCCCTTCTGCAATTAAGGTTTTCAATTGGTGCGCCACCATGTACAAGGGCTCAATTAGCTTTGACACCCCTATGCTTTATGCCTTCGGCTTCATCGGACTTTTTACGATGGGCGGTATGACTGGCGTAATGCTTGCAGCATTGGGCATGGACATCCATCTCACAGAGACTTACTTCATCGTGGCTCACTTCCACTATGTCATGGTAGGTGGAATGGTCAGCGCCTACATGGCTGGTTTACATTTCTGGTGGCCTAAGATCACTGGGAGAAAATATTCAGAACCACTAGGAAAATTAGCAGCGTCGATCCTGTTTATCGGCTTTAATCTCACCTTCTTCCCGCAGTTCATCCTCGGATACCTCGGAATGCCACGCCGTTACCATGCGTACCCTCCGGAGTATCAGGTTCTTAATGTTCTCTCAACTGCAGGAGCTTCCGTTTTAGCTATCGGCTATTTGCTTCCGGCCGTTTATCTTCTCTGGTCCCTCAAATATGGAGAGGTTGCCGGAAACAATCCATGGAGAGCGAGCGGATTGGAATGGACTATCCAGTCGCCACCTCTTACCGAGAATTTCCTTGAGATTCCGATCGTCACAGAAGACGCTTACAACTATGCAAAGATCGATTCCCCCGTTGTCGTGACAAGTTAAAGTTTATTCGGTGATAGCCACCAAGACCGTTGAGTATTGCGTGGTTCTTGAAGGTCACTTTCCGAAGCAATTTCGCCTTGAGGGAGCATTTACTAAAATCGATGAGTTGGAAGCAGATCATGAGTGAGCCAGAGAGGTTCACGATGCTGTGAATCTCTCTGGAATGCACTGGCTTGCCGATGGAACCATCGATAGAGAAGCGCGTGAGCACGTGAGCAATTGAAGCTGTTTCTTTTGGATCCGCCGCGCTGTACGAACGTCACCTTGCGATTGAGGATAACGAAATCTTCCCAGTCGCAGTCGCTCTGCTCTCTGGACAGGACAAGACAGAGTTGGGGTGAGAGATGGCAAAGCGGCGTGGGCTATCAGCAGATATTGTCAAAACGCATTGTTTCGATGAAAACCCGCTCAAGAGAAAGCGGGAGGTAGATTCATGGAACACACGAGTGTTGCTTGAGATTGACGTGCTCTGGAAATGCCATCGCCAGCTCCCTGAATACGCCACAGCTAGATAGAGAGTGCACAAATACCATCGGGGCGCTGTTAGGGTAGTGCCAGCAGGACTGTCCTGTAGGAGCACCCGGACTGGATATCTGGCTGCACTCATCGGCCTTGAGATAACACCGAAATGCCGGCTTCTTCAAAAAGCCCGGGCGCATTGTGCGGCAGGTGTTTGAGAGCAAGCCCATGAGTTGCAAGCGGAGTGGAGCGACAGTCATGCGCCCAGGTTCCTCCATAGCTTCGTCATTTGATTCCTCCTCAATTCTTGCGCTTTAGAAGCCTTCCTCGTTCCCTCGAATTCCCAAAACAGCGAGGTGATCACACACGCTGATTGGCTGAGTGCTTCGCTATATGGATCGTCCTCGAACTTTCGGCGCAGAGGATAGCCACAAGCCTTGGAGTTGACCAAGTACAGTCCCACAAGTAGGATTAAACGGGACTGAAGCGCGCTATTTTACAGAGTTTAAAGCTTCAGATTTCCTGATACATTTCGCATCTTGTGACACTATTTGGAGGCACTATGAACATAAAAGCTTTTGTTAGGGGGGTCGCGGTGTGCTGCACCCTTGTTTCGCCCCCAATTCTTATCCTTTCTACCATGCCACTGCATGCGCAGACGTCTCTCGGGCAGATCGCTGGCACGGTCACCGATGCCTCAGGCGCTGTAATTCCTGGCGCGACCATTAAGATCGTTCAAGTCGGCACCCAGGCAGTCCGCACCCTCGTTACCGACGGTGGCGGCTTCTACGTAATGACCAACCTTCCCATTGGTGATTACACGGTGGAGGTTTCCAAGGCTGGGTTCACTGGAGAAAAGCGTAGCGGTATCTCGATTAATGCAGACGCCCATATCACTTCAAATTTTGCCGTCCAGGTGGGCGGAGCGACGGAGCAAGTCACAGTATCAGCCACAACGTCAGAGACTATTAACACCACGTCGGGCGAGGTTGCCCACGTTATCGACTCCAAGCAAGTGGAAAATCTCCCGCTGAATGGCCGCAATTACAGCCAACTAATGACACTAATTCCCGGTGCTGTCGTTACGAATCCGGACGTCTTTGCAGTAACTACCAGTCTCTCTTCGACGGGTCAGGTGGTTAATGGAAATCGTTCGGACTCCGCTAATCTTACTGTGAATGGGGCATTCAACCAGGCTTCCGGAAGCAATGGAAGCCTAATCAACAACGTTGGTCCCGACTTCATCCAGGAAGTCAAAATAGAGACGTCTAATTTCTCTGCCGAATACGGCCGCACCTCAGGACCAGCGTTCAATATCATCACCAAGAGCGGAACTAATAAATTCCATGGCACTGTTTTCGAGTATGTGCGGAATAATCTTTTCGATGCTCGCCCATTTTTCTCAGCAAGCAAAACTCATCTTGTTTATAACGATTTTGGTGGCGGCGTCGGTGGTCCCATCATTCGCGACCGGCTCTTTTTCTTTGCAGGGGAAGAAGTAAAACGGCTTCGTCAGCAACAATCCCCCACCGTTCTTACAACCCCAAGTTCTGCCCAACTCGCTGGCAATTTTGCTGGCGTTCCGCAACTGTTTATGCCAGGAACCAAAACGCCGATTCCGGGCAATAACATTGCTGCGTTGATTACTCCTGATGGACGGGCAATCGCAAATGTCTACTCGACAATTAACAAAGTTGGCACCTATATTGATTCGACTGGCTCAACGAACAATCTCACACTGACGCCCAGCAATCCGTTGAACTTCCACGAAGAGATCGTCCGTATCGATTACCGCATCAACGACAAGAACAATATCTTCGGGAGTTGGATCAGCGACCACAATCTCGTTGTCGATCCCTTCGGCACCTTTGCCCCTTCTCCTACTCTTCCCACCACTCCCACGGCTCGTAACCGCCCTGGTCAGAGCTATGTGCTCTCCGAAACTTATAACTTAAGTGCGAATATCATCAATCAGGCGACAGCTAATTTCAGCTTTGTCTCACAGCAGATCCCGCCCATTGGGGACACCTGGAAACGGGACACATATGGCTTCCAGTATGCGAAACTCTTCCCGGGTGCGGGTCGATATCCTAATGGAATTCCTCTAACAAACATCACGAACTTTACTCAATTCACAGGGCCCTATTTTGGGCTAAGCAGTCCTACGACCGATATTCAAGTCGGTGACACAGTCTCGATCGTCAAGGGCAACCATCTCATCAAGTTTGGCGGCATCTACATTCGCGATCGTATCGACCAGAATGGTCGTCCAACCTACAACGGCAACATCACATTTAATGGAACGGGCAATAACACCACTGGCAATGCTTTGGCCGATGCTCTCCTTGGCAACTTCGCAGCATATAGCGAGGCGAGTTCGGATCCGGTTGGACACTTCCGGTTTTCACAGCCGGAGGCATTCGCTCAGGATACGTGGAAAGCAACCCGCAAGCTTAGTCTTGAGTTTGGGATTCGCTGGCAGCTTATCTCCCCTCTCTACGCTCAGGGCAACAATTACGGGAACTTTGATCCTTCTGTCTATAACGCCTCGAAGGCCGTTACTGTGACGACGGCAGGTAAGATTGTGCCCGGCTCCGGCAACCCTTACAACGGTCTCGTGCGTGCTGGCGATGGTATTCCGGCTGACCAGACTGTTCGCGTTCTGAATGTCAACACGGCGGCCTTCCCGCTTATTCCAGCTGGAGCTCCTCGTGGTCTCTACAATAACAACGGAGCTTTTGGTCCGCGCTTTGGATTTGCATTTGCTGCCAACGACAAGACATCCATTCGGGGTGGATTCGGAGTCTTCTACTTCCGCCCTCAAGGTAACGTCGGATTCAGTCAAGTCAATCTTCAGCCATTCCTCCAAAATGTTGAGTTCGATTTTGCGAATCTCAGTAATATCGGTGGTGGCACTGCTAACAACACTGGCCTTCAGGGTTCGGTGACCGCAATTGACCCCAAATTAAAAAACCCGTATGTCGACCAGTTCAGCCTCGGCGTCCAACGGGAACTGCGTTACGGGTTCCTTATGGAAACCTCCTATGTCGGTAGCGTCGCTCACCATCAGCTTCGTCAGCCCAACATCAACTACCCGGATCTTGCCTCGGTCGCTGCAAACAGTTCCTTCAGTAGCGCATATTTCAATCCCTATAAAGGATTCTCGGCCATCAACCAGAACCGCAGTGACTCAAACTATAACTACAACTCATTGCAGGTTTACCTCACGAAACGCCGCGGTCCTCTCAATATGACGGTCGGTTACACTCTCGCCAAAGCGCTCGGCGATTCTTCGAGTAATGGTTCCACACTCGAGAAGTGGCAGGATCTTAGCTATAACTATGGCGAACTGGGCACAGATCGTCGTCACGCCTTTATCTCCACAGTGGTCTACCAGCTTCCGCTGTTACGCAATCACAATCTACTCATGCGAGAAGCCATTGGTGGAGTGCAGGTAACGGGCGTTGTCCGTGTGCAGACCGGCTCGTATTCCACAATCGTTGGAAATTCGCCGGTGGGTAGCCTTGGAAATCGTCGTGCAACTTATCTCGGTGGCTCGAAGTATGCGCAGGGTAACCGCTTCACTCTGCCTGGCCACGTTGCTCAGTACCTTAACCCCGCGGCCTTCGGTGCACCTCCAGCCGGAAGTTACGGGAATGCTGGCGTTGGCACCGTGGTCCTTCCTGGTTTGGAACAGGGTGACGTCACACTCGCGAAGTCATTCGACGTGACTGAGCGCTTTCAGTTCAAGCTTGAGGCTGATGCATTCAACGTCTTGAACCACACCAACTACAGCAGCCTTGGCACAACCGCCACCAGCGGAAGCTCGTTCGGCCGTCTTTCTGGTGCATATCCGCCTCGGCAGATGCAGTTCGGAGCCAAGCTGATCTTCTAGAAACCGTAGTTGTGTGAATATGAGCCGGCGATGAGGAAACACCTCTCATCGCCGGCTTTTTTCATCCACATTACTGACGCATTAAAGTTCAGGGTTAGTTTTGCTAACATTGCGATAGAATTGCCAAGCGAATATTGATCGCATTCCACGAGACATTCATTCCGTCATGCACATAAAGATCAAACGAGCCTATAAAGAACCAGCGGAAGACGATGGCACCCGCATACTTATTGACAGATTGTGGCCTAGAGGGTTGACGAAAGAGAAGGCAAAAGTCGACCTATGGTTGAAAGAGATTGCGCCCAGTACCGAGCTCAGAAAATGGTTCGCCCATGACCCCCAAAAGTGGGCCGAATTCAAGGCACGCTATCGCGCCGAGCTAAAGCGAAACGGCGAGCAACTTTCTACCCTTCGTGATCACGTCGAGAAGGGCACCGTAACCCTCGTATATTCCGCAAAAGATGAAGAGCACAATGACGCCGTGGTGCTTCAGCAGTTTCTGGAAGGATAATGCAGGGCGGAAAGCTGACCACTGAACGCATCTGCGAAGAAGCAGAAATAATAAGTGTGCACCTTGGTTCAAGCCGATAGAATTGCTAAAGTGTTCGAAATCGTGAATAATAAATCACGAAAGCGAGGATTTATGACAGCTGCTGCCCGCGCTCTTGTTCTCCCCGAAGTTGCTGGTTATGATTTTGAAATCGGTGCTGACCTGGGGAATGCCGTGAGTAGGGCACAGCTCTCGGCGGCCGCTATCCGAGCCTTTTTGAATATCACCCGCAAATGGAAACTCACGGAAGAACAGTCCCGTGTTCTGTTAGGAGGTCTTGCATCCTCAACCTTCCATTCCTGGAGGGCGAATCCTGAAAGGACTCTGGATCAGGACACCCTCATGAGAGTGTCCCTCCTCATCGGGATCTACAAAGCGCTTCACATTTACTTTGGGAAGCCATGGGCAGACCGATGGATTACTCTTGAGAACCGTGGTTCACTCTTCGCGGGCAGAACGCCCATCGCATTTATGATGCAGCGGGGACAGCCAGGAATGCTCGAAGTGCGCCGCATGCTCGATACCTGGCGGGGTGGTCGTTGATCCCACCGACTAAGCGACTGGATCGAAAGGGAATGCACCGTCTTATTCCCTCCCAATACAGTAAGTCGGGAACCGTACTCGAGGAGATAGCCGACGATGACAAGATGTTGGAACAACTCATCCTCCTCGACGGCGCCACCAACGATCGTATTCTGGGCGAGCAGAGCGGACTGAGCGGAATCAGCACCTACGAGTTGGTATACGGGATCCCGAATGACTACATCATTCGCGCCGCTTTTCTACATACCTGTCAAGCCGGTGGTCGATTTCACGATGGGACACGAGGAGCGTGGTATGCCGCAGATAAGGTGGAAACTTCGCTCGACGAAGTTATCTATCATAAAGCTCGCAGGCTTGCGGAGATTGTCGTTCCTGAGCTTCCCGGCAACGTCCCCGATACCGAAATTTCAACGTACGATGATTGGCAGGCAGATTTTCATGCCGATTTTCATCATCTCGAACCGTCCGAAGATTATGAGAACTTTCTTATAGGGCAACCCGTGCCACAGTGCTATGCGGAGTCGCAAAGCCTTGCTCGCAGCCTGATCGCCGTTCAATCGAACGGAATTGTATATCCAAGTGTCCGCCGAAAAAATGGGATGTGTCTTGTCTGTTTCCGCCCGGCTCTCGTCTATGAGCCCCGACAGTCAAAACGGTTTGAAATTCAGTTCACATGGGATGGTAAGCGATACAAAAAGTCCATCCGCCCAGTTGCAATGTAACGCTTCACACGATTCTCCGTCAGCCAGAGACTTCGGAACGGCTTACAAATGCACCGTCATCATTCAGAGCTGGGCAGCCCCGAGCCATTCCAATGTTCGGCCGCAACTGGCATGCCCGATCTTTTGAACCAGATTGTTTGTTAGTGTAGCGCCGCGATTGAAGGGCCTAGGTTTCTTGTACCAAGCCTAGTGTTAGTCCTTCACCGGTTTAGGCTAAATTCTCTTCTGGAGCTCGGTCGGCCCAATGGCATACTCCCTCTCCATCGAGCTGGGAATTGGATCCGTGGCAAACCGATTTGAACAATCTCAGTCTCGACCTAAACTGGAAACTCTGTACAAGTTCTGCGTCCACAGTTTGGTTGATTAGTCTTATGTCCGGGGGCGATGAGCGATGGGCAGCGGACCTTTGGGAGTCAGGCGAAGTTTCAGAAGTACGGTCGTCAGACCGTCGAGAGCATTATCTACTTGGGATGGAGCTCGTGGTTCCGAGGTCAGGACTACTTGTTTTGTTGCGCCTTCACTATGCGAAGCCTGGCAACGGGTGCCGTCTGGTGGGACTTGAGATGCTGCTGCGGCCTTACTTCGTGCAGCAGTGGTCCGACTTGTCGGACCCGGCGCTTTGGAGCCGAGTTCATGTGCTGGTATTGCTGCGGAGCGTCGGACTTTATAGTGGAGTAGCTGTTTGTAAATTATTAGGTTGGCATCCTATACAGTGGGCGGTACAGAGCCACTTACATTAAGTACATGGCTCATCCAGACATTCGTTTCGCCGTCATGCAATTCAAAGATGGCAGGATGATTTACCACTTGGTAGTTGACCGTCTGGGCGAAATACGTTCGTGCGCGATCGGTGAAAACCGCCGGGACGTATTGACTCATAAATAACTACACTGCAAATAAGAGGTGCCAGATCTAAACAGCAGGGGCTGGTTGCTCGGCCACGGGCGGACGGAGGCCCATTTTCGCTAAGAGAAGATAAATAATAAAACCTACCACGAAAGAATATAAGCCGGATGGATTGTCAGCTTTAATCCATGCTGCGGGTAGTCCAGGAAGGTGCTCGGGTATGCCAACCAGGAAGCCTATAAGCCATGCGATACAACCAGCCCAGTTGATCCCAACTCTCGGCCCGGACCAGCGCTTTCCAGCGAGGATGTAGTCCGCAGCCATGGCTCCGCAGATAGGGCCAAAGGATGCGCCGACTAAGCCAAAGAACCCTACGAGGTTATCGGCTATGCCGGTGACTGCAAGAAGTATGCTGATCGTAAGAGCGGCGAATGTAGCGATGGTTCTTGGGATTTTCGGGAGCATCGTGCTGAAGCTGTTTGCTGCAATAAACGAGGAGAAGCAGGTAGGAACCAGCGAGGCTGCGGCAAAAAGAAAGAACATCAGGGGTGCCAGAGCACC
>JBDTDX010000258.1:0-5558 GCA_039922815.1 Granulicella sp. | reverse complement strand
CCAAAGAGGTTGCCAGAGGGCTGATTGAGCAGCATTGCCGGTGTGATCGGCAGTACGCCGCTAGGGCCTGGGGCGTGGGTCCGCATGTCGCGGAAGATTGCGTTGTCGCTCTCGAGTACCTGGGTGGCTGTAATGCCGCCCGTTTGATTCTTCTCATTCGCCATCATGATCCATTCTCTCTCCAAGCTGTCCCGAGTGCATATTCTTCTCGGAGAAGGGTATTGGATGGTGAGGTTTGACGGTCACTAAAGGGACCTGATGCCGCGTTCTCTGTCAGGAGTTTATCGATCGAGAACAAGGGAAGGGGGTGTGAGCTTTCTACAGGCCGATGCGCTTTGTCGAAAGAACTTCTATACTTCCCATTAGAATTTATGAAGGGCATCCGAAGATTTCAAATTTCAAGCCAACACGCAACTACTGTCGCCTATGTTCCGAGAGCCCAATCTAACCCTCAATCGAAATTCTTTTCCTCTTTCTGAAGGAATTCTTTGAGCGCATGATTGTTTGCTTTCAACCGGTACGAGGCTACTCCCTTTCTGATTGATGTACTTACTCTGAATTATCCTTGCGAGGTATTTATGAAACTCATTCGTTACGGTAGCGTTCATGCGGAACGCCCAGGCGTACTCGATGCCGATGGAATCCTTCACGATCTCTCGGCAGTCATTCCAGATGTTGCCGGTGAGGCACTTCTTCCGGACTCGCTGAAGAAGCTTGGGGCGATCGATATCGCCAGTCTGCCCGTGGTTGAGGGAAATCCGAGGATCGGTGCTTGTGTAGGATCAGTCGGGAAAGTGATTTGCATTGGGCTCAACTATTCCGATCACGCCGCGGAATCCGGCATGGCCGTTCCGACAGAGCCGATTGTCTTTATGAAAGCGACTTCTTCTCTCTGTGGTCCGAACGATGATGTCGAGATGCCGCTCAACTCTACCAAGACCGATTGGGAGGTTGAGCTTGGCGTCGTGATTGGCAAAGCGGGAAAATATATTCGCGAGGAAGATGCGCTGGCACACGTCGCAGGGTATTGCGTGGTCAATGATGTTTCGGAGCGCGCTCTTCAGCTTGAAGGAACCGGCCAATGGATCAAGGGAAAGAGTGCGGACACCTTTGGACCGCTGGGACCGTGGCTTGTTACTGCAGATGAAGTGCCGGACCCGCAGGATCTGAAGCTTTGGCTGGAGGTGGATGGTCACCGTTTCCAGAATGGATCGACCAAGACGATGGTCTTCGGCGTTGCTTATCTTGTTAGCTATCTCAGCAAGTTCATGAGCTTGCAGCCGGGCGATATTATTTCGACAGGAACGCCTCCGGGTGTTGGCCTTGGTCAGAAACCTCCGCGATATCTTCGTGAAGGGAATGTCATGAAATTGGGTATCGACGGCCTTGGGACACAGCAGCAGACCGTGGTTAAAGCAACGGGTGCCGGCGCATAACTACTTCTTTTCGAAGTCCCATTGGTCACCTATAAATTGCATTTCCGAGGAAACACGAATGACACATCGATTAGCTGGGAAGATTGCCCTTGTGACCGCAGCAGGTCAGGGCATTGGACGGGCAACGGCATGCAGCTTCGCCGCTGCGGGCGCAACGGTATGGGCGACGGATATTAATGAGCAAGCGTTGCAGCAACTCGCGGTCGAACATCCGGAGATCAAGACACTTACTCTGGACGTCAGGAACACGGACCAGGTGAATGAAGTAGTCAAGAACATTGGAACTATCAATGTTCTCTTCAACTGCGCGGGATACGTCCATCCGGGCAGTATTCTCGAATGCTCCGAAGAGGCATGGGCGTTCACGCTTGATCTGAATGTCACATCGATGTATCGCACCTGCAAGGCCGTGCTGCCGGGCATGTTGGCGGCGGGTGGTGGGACGATCGTCAACATGTCTTCCGTGGCGTCGAGCGTCAAGGGCGCGCCGAACCGCTTCGCCTACGGGACCTCGAAGGCCGCGGTGATCGGACTGACCAAGGCTATCGCCGTAGACTTCGTCACAAAGGGTATTCGCTGCAATGCCATTTGCCCAGGTACGGTGGAGACTCCGTCTCTCCAAGAGCGAGTCTCCGCGCAGGGAGATTACGATACGGTGCGAGCGGCTTTTATTGCTCGACAGCCGATGGGGCGGCTCGGCACTCCCGAGGAGATTGCGAATGCTGCGCTTTATCTCGCGAGTGATGAATCTTCGTTCATGACGGGACAGGCACTCGTCATTGATGGTGGTTGGACCGCCTAGTGAAAGCGTGCCGGAGTGGACGATGACGAGTCAGTTTGCAACCTACCCGAGCCTTCGAGACCGAGTGGTGCTGGTGACAGGCGGAGGGTCGGGTATTGGGGCGTCGCTGGTGGAGCATTTTGCCCGGCAGGGATCGAAGGTGGCCTTCCTCGATACAGCGGTCGATGCTTCCGTAGATCTGGTGGAGTCGCTCGCCGGGAATTGTATTCATCGTCCGCGATTTATTGCTTGTGATCTGACGGATATTGCTGCTCTGCGAGAGGCTATCACGGTTGTTCGTACGGAGATGGGGTCGCCTGATGTTCTTGTGAACAATGCCGGCAGCGACAATCGTCACACCATCGAAGAAGTGACCCCGGAGTTTTGGGATGATCGAATCGCTGTCAATTTGAGGCACCAGTTCTTCGCGGTGCAGGCTGTTGCCGAAGGGATGAAGCAGAAGGGAAGCGGCTCGATCATCAATATGAGTTCGATCGCGTGGATGATTCCTTCATCGGACCTTCCTGTCTATGTGACTGCCAAGGCAGCGATCGTCGGGATGACCCGCGCTCTTGCGCGCAGCCTGGGAATGTTCAACATTCGGGTCAACTGTGTGCTTCCGGGCGCGATCCTTACGGAGCGGCAGAAGCGGTTGTGGATGTCCCCGGAATATACGGCTGAAGTCATGTCGCGGCAGAGTTTGAAGCGCCATCTGATGCCGGAGGAAGTGGCGCGACTGATACTTTTTCTTGCAGCTGACGATAGCGCAGGCATTACCAATCAGAGCCATATTATCGATGGTGGCTGGGTTTAAGGCTGGACTTTAGCTGGGCATTCTTAAAGCTTGTGCCGAGAGAATACTTACCAGACGGCCACGGCAACGACCTTTGCCGAACCTGCGATTCCATTCACGACGTCTGTGCCAAGCACGGCCTCAAAGTCATGATTCTTGAAGCCGGGACCGATTCGCTGGCGGAGTTCTTCAACGCGACGTTCATCGCCGATGAACTCCCCTGCGGCTGCCGTTCCGCTCATGCCGATACCTGCGACGATGACTTCGGGTTGTCCTGTCTGATCGTTGTGCAGGCGCGCGATGATGGCGTAATCGCGAGTGACGGCAACGTACTGCCGTTTGAGGTCCAGTGACCAATCTCTGGATGCGGGGTTTTTGTTATCGGTGATCCAGTATCGATCTTCATCGCTGCCGATGAAGTGGAAGCGCAGCGGAGCAAGGGCGCGCATGGTCCACTGGTTGTCGAGCCCTCCAATGAGAACTGTTGGTCCCTGTTGAAGGTCTTCGAGCGTTGTAGAGACATTCAGCCTGACCCTGTATGCCTGATTATGGATTGCGAATACGTTTGCGATCCTAAGGGTTGCCAGCATATCCGAGTAGACGACGTTTTGCCCTAACGACTCGTAGTCGAGAAATGTTGGACCAACGACGCTGGATCCCTTCATCCTGCTACGGGCCGAGGAGGCAGCGATGGGGGTGGAATCTCCCGCTGGTCCTCTTCGCTTGCCCACATCTGTAGGCATACAAAAGAGGATCGGATTGCGGGAGCCGAGCATCGGAGCCCAAAGCACCTCCAGTGCTGTAGGGTGTATCCATCGCGCAAGGGGCATGAGCGCCAGGCCAAGAAACAACAAGGTTGCTACTGCTGCGATGTACCAGGGTATCCGCGAAGGATGTTTTCTGGTGAGCTCTATGGCTGGCGGAGATACGAGCGTTAAAGTGTTTGGCGATGCGGTTGACTCCAGCGGTTCCGCTGACTCTGCGGCAGAAGGTCGTTCACTGTCGGCATCTTTTCTGACACTTCTTAAGCGAAACTCCGGCGCGTAACGGCCAGGCAGAAGTTCGATTCGTATCTCCGAGTCGTGTTCTTCGTCGTGATAGTACTGGGCGATCCGCTTGCGAATTTCCGCGATGGTGACCCGGACGATGGGATCGGCGGCAGTGTCGTAGTCCGCAGGCCGGTCAAACACACGGACACCGAGGAGTCGCTCCTTCAGAAACTCGCCTCGGCCCTCCAAGGTCTCTTCGACAATGAAGCGAAGAAGGGTTGGGTACCGTTTGCTGTTCTTAAAATGATGCGTCTCAAGCAGCCGATTCAACTGTTCTCGAATTTTTTTACGTTCTTCTTCGCCGAGAGGAACAGGCGCGGGATTGGCTTCGTAGACGGTCGGCATCTTCCTGCCTTATTAGACTAACCCAAAGCATAGGCTCGGGCTATGAAGCATGACAATCTCCAGGTCTTAACCTGTTTTTACCTTGCTAAAAAGAGTCGATTTTTGGCGTAAATGCGCTTTACCTTCCGCTCCATACCAGAAGGAACCTATACGGACTGGAAATTGGACGCCTAAGATCCATGCCGAACCAAAATGTTGTCCTGCGCTTTGGCCTATCGAAGTCGCCATGCGCCAGTTTGTCCACGCACCTATCGATACTTCAGGAAAATGGATCTCCATGATTGAAATGAAGAGGCAACACCTTTTGACACGCACCGGCCAGTGCGACGCTCGCTTTGCCCAGCTTCTTCGCTGGGTCGTCTTAACGACACTCTTGCTTTGCACGTTGCCGACAGCTTTTGCTCAGCTGACCACGGCGGATATCGTTGGCACTGTTACGGACTCGACCGGAGCGGTCATCCCCAATGCAAACATTACGGTGGTCAATATAGATACCCACAGTCAACGGGCAGGCACCTCCAACGGCAGCGGTGATTTTCAGTTCACGTTGCTGCCGGTCGGGCGTTACTCCGTGGCAGTTAAGGCTGCCGGGTTCAAGACTGCGAATACGGCAACGCTTGCGGTAGAGGCAGGAGACCGCGCACGAGCGGACATTCATATGGAAATTGGTGGCGAGTCGGAGACCGTGATGGTCGAGGCGCAGACGCCCCTGCTTCAGGCAGACAACGCCACGGTCAGTTCGACGGTTACGGCGCAGTCCGTGCAGGATCTCCCCTTGAATGGACGTAACTTCGTTCAACTGGTGCAGCTTGTTCCCGGCGCTAATGAAGGTCCTGGCAACGGGCTGACAAGCGGTGGTCGCCCCGATGACCGTCGCAGCACGAGCGGCTTCTCAGTCAACGGACAGGACGATACTCTTAACAACTACGTAATCGATGGTATCGACAACAACGAGCGCATCATCGGCTCGATCGGCGTCAAGCCCAACGTCGAGGGCATTCAGGAGATCACGGTTCAGACCAACAGCTATGCTCCGGAGGCTGGCCGTACGGCTGGTGGCGTCATCAATATTGTGACTCGCTCTGGAACGAATCAGTTTCACGGTAGCGCCTACGAGTTCTTCCGCAACGACATCTTCGACGCCCGCAACGTGT
>JBDTDX010000257.1:0-11851 GCA_039922815.1 Granulicella sp. | reverse complement strand
TCACCGTAAACCCACCCGGCGCAAGCGCAGTCAACAATCCTCTCGTGTCGATCGTTGCGACGTTGGCAGGCAGCACACTCCAGTTGGCCGATGGCGTCACATCGCTCGTCGTCTTATCGGTATAACTTGCGGTCGCCGTAAACTGCTGCGTCAGGCCCACAGGAATTGAAACACCCTGCGGATTCAGCGCCACTCCCGTCACCGTTGCCACCGTCACATTCAGCGCTATGCTTGCAATCAAACCACTCGAATTCGCTGTAATAACAGCGCTTCCCGTAGTGACGCCCGTCACCAGACCGCTTGCCGAAACACTCGCGGCCTGCGCATTCGAACTGCTCCACTTCGTCTGGTCGGTCACATCGAGACCGGGGTTCGTCGTATTGCTCCGCACCATCGCCTTCAGGCTGATGCTGGTGCCCACAGACAGCGTGGAGCTGCCCGCCACAATCCCCAACTGAGGCAACGAAGTGTTCGTACCGCAGCCAGTAATCAGCAAGCCAGAAAAGCAGGCAACAAAAAGTGCAAGCGGTACGAGAGTTTTTCGAGCCATCATCGGAGACGTTTCCTCACCGTGGTTATCGGCGCAAACAAACCCTCCCTTGAGCAGAGAATTATGAGCAAACTCTAACGAACCGGCTGATCTTGAAAGGACGGGATCAGTGAGAGAACATCGAATTCGGGGATCGTTTTTAAAGATCGCGTCTTCAGCCACGCCGCAAGCCAACCCAGCCAAACGGGGCTTCAGCCCCCGAGGGAATGCAGGCCCCATTCGCACAGAGACAGCCAGTCATTTCTGCCAACATGCAGAAATTGCTTCCAGCAAATCAGCAGAAACTGGCGAGGTCCGCGCCAGTCAATTAGGATGAGCGTGTCTACGAAACACCAATTATCATTACGAAAATATCGAGGAGCAGGCAAGATGGCGAACGCTTGGAGTTTCAGAACTGGCTTGGTGAGAATCGGATTCAGTGTAGGCCTCGGCGTTTTGCTCCTCGCGCAGGCCCCTCCTCTCCCGGCCCAGTTCAAGCTGCCGAGCATCAAGATGCCCGGCAAGAAAAAGAAGCCCGAGGCCAAAAAGGTCGCACCGCCCGCGCCCTGGGTCGTCAAGCCCGAGTGGGTCAGCGCACACGAGGAGTTCCTCGCAGGCGATGCGCTCAACGGCCGTGGCAGCGCCACCCGCGACGAGGAGCTCGCCGCCAACTACGTCGTCTCGAAGTTCACCGGCTATGGCCTCATCCCCGCCCCCGGCAGCCCCGGCTACATTCAAAAGATTGACGTCGTCGCCCCCACACTCGACGGCAAAGCCACGCTCGGTGCCGGCGGCGTGCTCCTCGTCGAAGGCGACGACATGCAGCTCCTTTTCTCCCCCGGCCTCACCGTCATCGGAGCCCTGCAACGTATTCCCGCCTCTGAAGTCGATCACGCCACCGTCAAAAAAGATTCCGTCGTCCTCGTCACCAACATCCCCAAAGACGCAAGTCCCGCGGCAATCTTCAGTAAGCTCCAGAAGCTCGGCGTCGGCCTGGTGCTCGTCCAGAAGAGCGACGCAACCCAGAAATACTTCGATAGAGATGGCGACAAAACAAGAGTCCCCATCACCCTCAAAGAAGATGCGGACGTCGCCCACGGAGCCACCTTCGCCGCCATCAGCGAGGCCGCCTCCAAGGGTCTCGACACCGTTCGCGAAGGCGACATCGTCACCCTCACCGTCCACGCAGAGGTCAAGCCGCGCCAGACCTACAACGCCGTCGGATTCCTCGCCGGCACCGATCCCGCCAGCGGAACCATCCTGCTCACCGCGCACCTCGACCACCTCGGCGTCGGCGCGCCCGTCAACGGCGACAGCATCTACAACGGTGCCAACGACGACGCCTCCGGCACCACCGCCGTCCTCGAGCTCGCCCACGCCCTCGCCGCCGGCCCCAAGCTCAAGCGCAGCATCCTCTTCGTCTGTTACGGCAGCGAAGAGATTGGCGAACTCGGCTCCGAATACTTCGGCAAGCACCCGCCCGTGCCGCTCAAGGACATCGTCGCCAACCTCGAGTTCGAGATGATCGGCAACCAGGACCCGAAGATGCCTCCCAACACCCTTCTGCTCACCGGCTGGGACCGCTCCAACCTCGGCTCAACCCTCAAGGAGCACGGTGCCAAGCTCGGCCCCGACCCGTATCCCGAGCAGCATTTCTTCGAACGCTCGGACAACTACCAACTCGCCCTCGAAGGCGTAGTCGCACACACCGCCGCAGGCTGGGGAGTACCCCCCACCTACCATCAGCCCGACGACGATCTAGCGCATCTCGATATCAACTTCATGACCGCCGCCATCCAGTCGCTGATCGATCCCTTAAGCTGGCTCGCAACCAACGACTTCCGCCCCGCCTGGTTCCCCGGCCAGCAGCCAAAGCGCTAAGGAGCATCTGACAAATCGAGATTCTGCGCGTATTGGAAGGGGCGTGGCTTTAGCCACGCCGCAAATCCCCCGGAGAACGTGGCTTTTAGGAGCGTCTGACAAATCTAAATTTTGATTGCTTTGAAAGGGCGGAACTTTAGTCCCGCCATTAGGGTGGCAATAATTTGGGCTTCAGCCCCTGAGGGAATGCAGATCACTTACAGAGGCTCCTAAAGAATCCGCCAGACACTACGAACTGCATCACAACAATAGAGAGAAACCCATGGCTGACATCGAAGCAGCAGTATCCTTCGCGCACAACAACGGCGCACGATTCGTCGAGGAGCTGAAAGCCCTCCTCCGCATCCCCTCCATTTCGACCTCTCCCGAGCACACCGACGATGTGCGCCGAGCAGCCCAGTTCTGCGCCACCGAACTCAAACGCATCGGCATGCAGAACGTCCGCCTCATCGAGACCTCCGAGCCCAACCGCATCGGCCATCCGCTCGTCTACGCAGATTGGCTGCATGCGGAAGGGAAGCCGACCGTACTTCTTTACGGCCACTATGACGTCCAGCCCGCCGAACCACTCGACGAGTGGAAGTCGCCACCCTTCGAACCCACCGAGCGCGATGGCAATCTCTACGCGCGAGGAGCGGTCGACGACAAGGGGCAGATGTGGATGCACGTCAAGGCTCTAGAATCCCTCTTCGCTAATAACAACAACACGTTACCAATCAATTTTCGAGTGTTGATTGAAGGTGAAGAAGAGGTTGGCGGCGAAGGCATCGCCAACTATCTCCGCGACCACCCTGAAGAATTGAAGTGCGACGTAGCCCTCGTCTCCGACACTGAAATGTTCGCCCCCGACCTTCCAACCCTCTGCGTAGGCCTGCGCGGCATGATCTACACCGAGATCGAGGCCCGTGGAGCCCGCACCGATCTGCACTCAGGTATCTACGGAGGCGCAGTCCCCAACCCCTTCATCGCGCTGGCGCAGGTCATCGCGAAGTTGAAGGACGAGGACGGAACCATCCTCATCCCCGGCCTCTACGACAAGGTCCAGAAGCCCACACCGGCAGAACTGGCCGCGTGGAAACAACTCCCCTTCAACGAAGAGCACTACCGCGAGACCGAGGTCGGTTCTACCGCACTGACTGGAGAGCCTGCCTACAGCGTCCTCGAACGCACCTGGGCGCGGCCCTCGCTCGACGTCCACGGAATGCCCGGCGGCTTCATCGGCGCAGGCGCAAAGACCGTCATTCCAGCCAAAGCAGTCGCCAAAGTCAGTCTGCGCCTCGTCCCCGACATGACCCCGGCAGAGACCTTCGCGCAACTGAAGGCTTACGTCGCCTCCATCTGCCCAAAAGGAATCGAGATCGACGTACGCCTGATCCACTCAGGCGATCCAATCATAGTCAGCACGGACAACGCCTACGTGCGCGCCGCAGTCGCCGCCATGCGCCAGGTCTTCGGCAAGGAGACGGTCTTCGTGCGAGGCGGCGGATCCATCCCCGTCGTCGGCGACTTTGTGCGTCAACTCAAGGTGCCTGCCGTACTCATGGGCTTCGGCCTGCCCGACGACAACCTCCACGCACCGAACGAAAAATTCCACCTGGCGAACTTCCACCGCGGCATCGAATCGATCGTCCGCTTCCTCAGCGGCCTGGGAGCATGATCCATCCCCATCCAGAGGTCAGCGGCTACGTCCTTGCCGGTGGCCGCAGCTCCCGTATGGGTTCCGACAAGTCGCTCCTCCAACTCGCAGGCAAACCACTCATCCAACGCGCCGTAGAAACGCTCTCTAAGGTGTGCAGCAACGTTCACATCCTCTCCAGCAGATCCGAACTGGCCGCCTTTGGTCCCCTCGTAGCGGATCTCCATCCCGGCTGCGGCCCTCTCGGAGGCATCGAAGCCGCACTGCTCCAAACGCCAACACCATGGAGCCTGTTCCTCGCGGTCGACATGCCCTTCGTCCCAGCCAGCTTGCTACAGACGTGGACGCAACAAATCGTTTCACTGAAAAACGCCCGCATCTCGCTGTTCACCATCGATGGCAAACCTCAGCCCACACTTTGCTTAGTACATCGCGAACTCGCCCCGTTCCTTCAGCAGGCTATCGAGCGAAAAGAGTTCAAACTCTTTCCGACGCTCGAAGCGATGGCCCGCGACCTTGCCGTCGAACTTGGCGCACCGCTCGATGAGGTCCTCGTGGTTCATCCAGTCGAGAATCAAATCTGGTTTGCGAACCTGAATACGCCCGAGGAGTTCGCCATCGCGAAGCAGACTTTTCTAAATCAGCAAAATCTCGTTTAGGGGACAACCCTGATCCCCGATCAGAGATTGTGTAACTACAAATTTGTAGTTACAGCACTACATTTTTGTAGCTACAGCACTACAAATTTGTAACTACACTTTTGCCTGTTTTGGGCCGGAAGCGATCTGCCTGGTGAGAGCATCATAAGAGATGTAGACGAGAAAACAGGGCGAGGCATACGGAATGAGTGAGCGGGAAGACGAGCGCAAAAAGGATCCAGACTCGGAGTTGGCCAAGCAGCGGCTCCCCGAAGAAGGGTCGCACGAGCAGCATCCGACCAGCACCATCAGTGCCTCCATCGATGCTGGATCGCCGCTCATGGCCGATGTTTCCGACGATGTGGCCCCGGCAATCGAAGAGTTTATGGAGCAGGCGGCACAGCAGAATGAAGCCGCTGCCGAAGATATTCCCGATGTCAAAAACAAGCCTGGCTCCTATATATCCTTTGAAAACGTATACAAGGCATTCGGCGATTTCGTGGTTCTCGAAGACGTGAGCTTCTGCGTTAATCCGGGAGAAACCCTTTGTATTCTGGGACGTAGCGGTGTAGGGAAGTCGGTTTCCCTGCAAATGCTGCTGGGGTTTCTGAAGCCGGATTCCGGCATGATCCGGGTCGCCGGTGAAAATATCTGCGGTTTCAGCGAACGCCAGCTCCAGGAGATTCGCCGCAAGGTCACGATGGTGTTCCAGAACGGAGCACTCTTCGACTCAATCACCGTTGGTGAAAACGTGGCGTTCCCACTGCGGGAGCGCGGCGAGCTTGGAGAAGAGCAGATCTTTCAGGTAGTAAAGGGGTTATTGGAGATGGTGGGCGTAGCGGGTATGGACAATCTGCTGCCCTCCGACCTGTCCACAGGTATGAAGCGCTCGGTCGCTATAGCCCGTGCACTCGCTGCGCAGCCAGAGGCCATTCTCTACGACGAGCCGACAACCATGGTCGACCCACTGATGGGGCACCTGCTTGGCGATCTCATTGAACGATTGAAGCAACAGTTGCACCTGACAAGCATTGTCGTCACTCACGACATGCGCTTTGCCCGGAAGCTGGCAGATCGTGTGGTCTTCCTGCACCAGGGGAAGGCTCGTTTCTTTGGCACGATGGAGGAGATGGAACAAAGCGACGATGAAATACTCAAAGAGTTTTTGACGTTGGATGAGTTGGTGTTACCAGCGTAATTAAGAAATATCGCAAAATTGATGACGAGATAGTTGCGAAGTTACCGCTTCATCTTTGGCTAAACGCAATAGAATGTAGAGGTGGTTATTAGGGAATCATCTCTTTTCCTCGCGTCTTATGATGAAAAGACATTTATTGGCCGATTAAGGATATCGGGTCGCCGCTTGGAAGACTTTTGAGAAGAGGCTAGCGATGGCAACACCGGATTACGTGCAACAGGTGATCGTCTCCGGCAACAAGAGGAGAGAGGTCCGGGCAAAACACGGCTCACGGGCTTTCGGGGTATTTCAGCATACTTCAGTGACTACCCTGGTATGGGCCGCTCTTGATCTCCTGACGACACTGGTCGCAGGATTCATCTCATTTCGAATTCGGGTCGATATGCCCGCATTCCTCCAGGGCATCAAAGTTTCGGATCCAGTGTTGCTGCCAAGCGCCCCCGGCATCCAGCTTTCCTACATGATTTGGTTCGGGATTTGTCTCGTTTTCTTCTCGCGATCCTACGGCCTTTACGGACCGATCCAGAGTCGGGGCGGGTTGCATGAGCAGCGAATGACGCTGCAAGCCACCTTGGTGGCCGGACTGTTACTGTGTGGAACCCTGTATCTCTCCCATGGATTGGTGATGTCGCGCTTCGTGGTGGGCATGTCGGTTGTGCTGACTGCATTTCTTCTGTGTGTGCGACGTGCCCTCTGGCGAAGGATGGTGTACTCGCGCTATCGCGAAGGTCTGGAAACCCGCAATATTATGATTGTGGGCGCCGGACGAGTCGCCCATGCACTTAGGAATCACCTGGAGTCGTTGCGCCATATGGGGTTCCGGTTCAAGGGGTTTGTGGCGTTGACCGAGCGAGAGACCGAGTCGGGCGATGCGGACGTGATCGGGGATGTGCGGAACTGTCTTTCCCTGGCGCGGTCGCTGTTTGTCGATGAGATTTTCATCTCTGTTCCGACAGATAAAAAACTTGTGATCAGCCTCGTTGATGGTGCGCGCGCCGCGGGAATCGATGTACGTGTCGTCCCCGATCTTTACGATGGGCTCGCATGGAATGCGCCCGTGGAATACATCGGTCAATTTCCCACCATTCCGCTGCATCGGAGAGATTTCCCTCTGGGCGCATTCCTCTTCAAACGGGTATTGGATCTCGTTCTTTCGTCGTTTGCCCTTCTGGCCATCCTGCCGTTGATGATCGTGATTGCCGTAGCGATCCGCATGGATGGCCCAGGGCCGATCTTTTATCGGGCCAATCGGGTCGGCCGCAAGGGACGCAAGTTTACCTGCTTCAAATTCCGCACCATGGTGACCGATGCGGACAAGTTGAAGGCCGATCTGGAGCATATGAACGAGCGCGAAGGCGTTCTGTTCAAAATCGTGAACGACCCGAGAATAACGAAGATAGGCCGTGTGTTGCGGAAGTATTCGCTCGATGAGTTGCCGCAGTTTTACAATGTCGTCCGAGGAGACATGAGCCTTGTAGGACCAAGGCCTCCCATTGCGTCTGAGGTCGAGCAATATGATCTCTCGCACCTCCGGCGTCTTGATGTGCTGCCTGGAATCACCGGCTTATGGCAGGTTGAGGCCCGGCAGGATCCGTCCTTCGATAGTTATATCTCGCTCGATTCTGCGTATGTCGATAACTGGACAATCTGGCTGGACCTGAAAATTCTGGCACGAACGGTTGGCGTGGTGTTCGGCGGAACGGGCTCCTAAATTGCGTGTCACGCTATAAACTGAAGCTGTGAAGATTGCACTTGCCCAGGTCAACCCCACCGTAGGGGATTTTAGCGGAAATACAGCGGCGATTCTCGAATATGCCCGTGTCGCAGGAGTGGCTGGCGCGGCGCTCGTAGTCTTTCCAGAGCTTTGTGTGTGCGGCTATCCTCCAGCCGATTTTCTGGAAAAAGAGGCGTTTCTAAAGCGGGCGCAGCAGGCCGTGGCTGAGTTGGCTGCGTGGACGGCAACGCCAGGCGCCGCGGCTATCCTATGCGGAACGGTCATGCCAGCGAATTCTGTCGAGGGCAAGCATGTCCGCAACGTGGCCGTGTTACTGCAGCAGGGATCCATCAGCTTCGTCCAGCAGAAGATGCTGCTCCCGTTTTACGACGTGTTTGATGAGCAGCGATACTTTGAGCCGGCTATAGAGCAGGCATTGACCGTAGTTAAAGGACAGACGCTTGCCATTACGATCTGTGAAGACGCTTGGAACGATAAGGGCTTCTGGCCACAGCGCGTTTATTCTCTGGACCCCATAGAACGACTCATGCAGTTATGGGGACCGCAGCCCGGTTCGGCGCGGGTGATCCTTAACATTTCTGCCTCGCCGTACTGGCACGGGAAGCGGCAGGTACGAGAGGAGATGCTCGCAGCCCTGGCTCGCAGGCACAACGCGGTTGTCGCTATGGTGAATCAGGTAGGGGGCAACGACAGTCTGATCTTCGATGGTTCGTCGCTGGTGATCGGGCCGGATGGATCGGTAGTAGAACGGGCAAAGTCCTTCGCGGAGGATCTACTCTATTTCGACACGGAAACCGTTGGCGCAAGCCATGTCGCCGATCGAGGAGAGGAGATTGCCGCAACCTGGGACGCGCTTGTTTTGGGGACGCGTGATTATGTACGCAAGTGTGGATTCACGAAGGTCCTGGTGGGGTTGAGCGGTGGAATCGATTCGGCGTTGGTGGCGGCGATTGCGGTGGAGGCGCTAGGTGCGGCGAATGTGATGGGAGTCGGGATGCCGAGCGAGTATTCGTCCGAGGGCTCCAAGGAGGATGCGCGGATCCTCGCGGAGAACCTGGGAATCCAAATCGAAATGCTACCGATCCATGACGTCTTCGAGCAGTATCAGTCAACACTCAAGGATATGTTTGCGGGGACATCATTCGGTCTCGCAGAGGAGAATCTGCAAGCACGCATTCGCGGCGGCCTTTTGATGGCACTTTCGAACAAGTTCGGCGCGCTGGTGCTGACGACAGGTAATAAGAGTGAGATGTCGACCGGATACTGTACGCTTTACGGCGACATGGTCGGCGCTCTGGCAGTGATTGGCGATGTAATGAAGACGCACGTGTATGAGTTGAGTGAGTATGCGAACCGCGAGCGCGAGATGATTCCACGATCGACTATTGAGAAGGCTCCTTCGGCCGAACTGCGGCCGGAGCAGAAGGATACAGATTCGCTGCCCTCTTACGACGTGCTGGATCCAATCCTTGAGGCCTATGTGGAGCGCTATCTTTCTGCGGAGCAGATTTCGGCTGAGCAGGGAGTGGACGTGGATCTGGTGCGTTCGGTGCTGAAACTGGTGGAGCGCAGCGAATACAAACGACAGCAGGCAGCACCGGTGCTGAAGGTGACGCGCAAATCGTTCGGCACGGGACGACGATTTCCTATTGCAGTGAAGGTTCAGGTCTAATGAAGCAACGAAGTGCTGGGCTACAAGCGCAGCGGAAGGCAGGGAACTTGATCGTACGGAAGATGATTGTGAGTTTAGTGGTAACGGGCTGCCTGGTTGGCAGCGGCATGAGGGCGAGCGCACAGGCAGCAGCGGGCGCAAAGCAGGCAGCTCCGCTGCAACTCCAAAAACTGGACGATCAGAGAGCTCCGGTGGATCCCTTTCCACCTGCCAATCCTAGATTTTTTACAGCTCCCTCACCATCGGTCGATACGGTGAACAGCTTTCTTCGGGCGCTCTGGGGTTACGATGTGAACCGGATCTGGCGAGTAGGCTCAATCGCGACCACGCCAGCGGCAGGCGTCAGCAAGGTCATGGTGTATGTAGCGGAGAAGGGCACCAATGCACCGGTACAGACAACATCTTTCTTCGTCATGCCCGATGGGGCACACGTGATTGCTGATGGATCGAACATGGTGAGCTTTGGAGCAACTCCATTTGCCCAGCTACGAAAGACACTTCAGGAGCGGGCAGATGGCCCGGCGCGCGGTTCGGCAAGCAAGGATCTGCTGCTAGTGGAGTTTTCTGACCTGCAATGCCCACACTGTAAAGAGGTTCAGGGCACGATGGATCAACTTGTCAAAGATTTCCCGAATGCACGAGTGGTCTACCAGAACTTTCCATTGATAGAGATCCATCCTGCGGCGTTTCTCGCGGCGGCGTATGGAGTGTGCGTGGCGAAGCAAAAGAACGATGCGTTCTTTCCGTATGCACAGGCGGTGTTCGATACACAGGCGATGCTGACGCAGGAGGATACGGTCAAAACTCTTCAGGCGGCAGTGACGAAGGCAGGGCTCAATCCGGCGACGATTGCTGCGTGCGCGGAAACACAGCCGACCAAGGATGAGGTCAATGCCTCCATCAAACTGGCAGGCGATGCCGGCGTGAACCAGACACCAATGCTTGCAGTCAATGGACATCTGATCCCCTTGGGAAATCTTCCTTACGAGACACTCAAGCAGATCATCACGTTTCAAGCACAACTCGATGGAGTCCAGACTGGTGCGTCTGCCTCTACCGGAACACCTGATCTGAAAATGAGACCATCACCGAGTACGAATCGCTAATTTTTTAGCGCCCGAGAAATCACTAGCCCTATTGCCTGAGAGGTTCAGACAACAGGGCTATTTTGCGGATGTTTGTGAAGGTGATTCCACTCCAATAGCAATGACGAAATAGTTTGCAGGCGTATCTCCCACGCACTTGATCCCATGCATCACGTTTGAAGCGGCGAGGAAGACTCCGCCGGGTCCCATGCTCTCCAACTTGCCATCATTATTAATTTCAAGGGTCCCCGTACGCACCATCATCAATTCGGAATGGAGATGCCTGTGAGGAGGATGGGGCATCTGTCCCGGGGGAAGGGTCGTCTCGTGCATCTCTATCGACTCCCCAGTCGGAAGCACACCGCGTAATACCGCCCGTGAAGCGCCTCCATTGGCAGAATGTTTTATCGGAAGTTTGTCGAATGGATACACAGTCGAATGGGACAGTGCGGTTTCAGCCGTGCTTTTCGTTTGTGCCTCTGCTGAAATCGCGCTGATCGCGGCCATTGCGGAAACCGCCAGGAGCATTTCTCGTCGGTTCATTGTCGTCATGCCAGCTATCCTAAACCTGCGAGTCAACTTCTGGTACTGTGAAGCCTGCCTGAGATGAGACGGTTCAGTCGTTCTCTGGCTAGGATCTATAGGTCTCGCTTTAAGAGCGAGCCCCTCCCCAGAGTTGATGGGCTGTAGCCATACCATCGAACGAAATGGGTTTTGAACGCGAAACAAATGAGGAGCGAAGTACATGAAGATGAGGTTGCGTCAGATCGGTCAACTCACTGCGATGACTTCTCTTTTTGCCGCGATGGCAGCGCCGATTTCGGCGCAATTAAGCGATCAAACCAAGAAACCGCTGCCGCCCCCTGCGGTAAATTGGACTGCGGCTCAGGATCATCAGAACATGATGGACCAGCTTGGCATCAAGACCTTGCGACCGGGTCCAAGTGGTAACGAAAGCGCTCCGAACCACGCTAACTACGGCGAGTCGAAGGCTAACCCCTGGCCCAACTATCCTGATTCGCTGACGCTGAAGAATGGCCAGAAGGTAACGGCCCCTGAAATGTGGTGGAAGCAGCGCCGCCCTGAGATCCTTGCAGACTTTGACAGCGAGATGTATGGACGCGTTCCCAAAAACGTACCGGCGGTGACCTGGAGTGTGAAACTGACAGACCATGAGGTTGTCGGCCGCGTTCCCGTCATTGCCAGGCACCTTATTGGCCATGTGGACAATTCCAGCTACCCCTTGATCGATGTAAACATCGACATGGTGGTGGTGACACCTGCTAACGCTCATGGTCCGGTCCCAGTGCTCATGATGTTCAGCCGCCCCGTTCTCCCCGCACCGGCGCAGCCAAACCCCGAGGAGTTGGCGACCCTCAATGCAGCCTTGCGGGCGATGCTCGCGAAGAGCGACCCATCGCTCGTGCCCATCCTCGATAAGTATCCGGCCTACGAGCCTATGTCTGCTGCATCTGCG
>JBDTDX010000256.1:0-12204 GCA_039922815.1 Granulicella sp. | reverse complement strand
ATGATAGAAGCGCAGCTCATAGACGGTATCCGGGCCGATACCACCGTCGACGCCAGAGTCCTGCGCCTCGGCGAGGCGGTTGGTCAGGAACGGTAAGAAGGCCGCTACACTTAGATTCTTGATGACGCTGCGCCGATCTTTTTGCTGCATGGGTAGGCCTTTCCAAAGAGACTTTTTTTGAGACAGATTCTGGTGGATCATAGCGTAGATAGTGAAACGGGAATTTGGGATCCATCCAAACTGACGACATAGCACTTTGTTGAAACTTGGACTTGAGATCAGAAAGAGGTAGCTTTCTTGCGATCCCTAGCACCTTTAAGCTTGAAAATGTTTAGCGCTAACAATTACGAACAAACACTATGGGTAATAGTGGACGGTTGTCAAGAATTTATTTGAGTCCTCCGCCAAGGAGACGGTTTGCAGAGGGCGGAAGGAGTTAGATGAGGTCGAGCGGGCGCAAGACATCGTGGATCGCGGTAAGGTCTTTGCGGACCATGGAAATGAGTTGAGCCTCGGGGATGTGGAGGGAGGTGTCGCCGTTTTCTGCACCGGCAAATGCAGGATACTCAAAGTGCAACTGGACGGGGCCGTCGAAGGAAGAGGCTTTCACAAGAGCGAAGAAGACGTGGAAATCGACGATGCCTTCGCCGATGGGGCACCATTTGGGCTCATAAAGAGAAAGCTTCTGACCGGGTTTTCGGGCCGGCCAGAAGAAGTCCTTGAGGGCGATGCCTCGCATGGAGGGGCCGGCGAGCTGGGTGCTGGTCTCCCATCCTCCGAAGCCTCCTTCAATAGTGGCGTGGCCTATGTCATAGTTCATTCCAATCCAGCGGGGGTCGAGATCGCGGATGAGGAGCCAGAGGTCCCAGATGGGGCCGCCAATCATGTTGACGCCAGAGTGAGTGTGGTACATACCACATATTTGGTGGGCTTCGTTGAGCTGAGCGAGATCGCGGATCTGGGGCTTGAGGTCCTGTAACTGTTTATGGATTGCGGGTCCAGGCTTGTAAGTAAGTCCTCCCCATCGGTAGTGGTGGATGCCGAGACGGCGGGCGGTCGCGAGGATGGATTCCGCGTAGGGCGATTGGATGTCTTTAATATCAGTGGAGATCATGGAGACCTGCAGGCCGACGGCTTGGACGATGTCGACTGCAGCAGGGAGGTCGGTGGCGACGCGTTCGGGGAGGACATGCCCCTTACGACGGACGGTGAGGTCGAGGGCGTCGAAGCCTAGATCGCGAGCGATGGCGGCGGTGTGCTTGAGATCGGTCCATTGGAAGAGCTTGGAGAAGAGGGAGAGTTTGAGCTTGCGAGGCGATGCTGGTTGGGCGGTTGCCTGGGCGGCTGCGGATTGAGCGAAGGCCGAGGGGGCGAGGGTGTGGATGGCTCCGGTGGCGGCGGCGCCGGTGAGGAGTTGGCGACGGGAGATGAAGGTGGGGTGCGTCATGCGAGTGATCTCCTGGAGGGGTGGCCGTTCGTTTCAAGTGGGCGGAGGGAGCGAGATTTTCTGCTTGACAGTGTTCCGCTCGGCCTCTACATTGATAGCGCTCCCAATCATAGGGCCTGCGTTGCATTGAATGCAATGATGAATTGAGAAAGTCATCTCTGGGGAGCAGATTTTTCGCTGGCTTCCGTCCCGATTTTTCTTTCGGCTGGGGTTTGATGCCGATTTGATTTCAGAGTTCTGGATTTCCGCGACGTCGAATGGGAGGTTTATGGGTGTTCGCGAGGCAGTGGGTCGGGCGAAGTTTCGCGCTATTGGGTTGATTCTGGGGATGGCTGCGGGTGTGACGCTCTGTGTGGGGTTGGCGGGCGTGGGTGCCGCGCGGGTTGCGGGACAGGAGAGGCGCACGGCCAAGGCGAGTCCGATGACGAGGCCGGAAGTGCAGCGAGGCATGGCGGAGTTTCAGCAGTCGTGCTCGATGTGCCATGGGCCGGAGGCGAAGGGTGCTTCAGGGCCAAACCTGATCGAGTCGTCGCTGGTGCGGCATGACGAGAAGGGTGAGTTGATTGGACCGTTAATTCGCGAGGGACGGCTTTCGCGAGGGATGCCGGGATTTCCGAATACGAGTGCGGCGCAGGAGGATGAGATTGTGGCGTTTCTCCATGCAATGGTGCAGGTGTCGGACAACCGGGGATCGGGTGGCACGGCGCAAGGCTACTCGTTGAAGCGGATGATGACGGGGGATGCGACGCAGGGGAAGGCTTACTTCAATGGACCGGGAAGGTGCTCGGAATGCCACTCAGTGAGCGGGGACTTGAAGGGTGTAGCAAAGCGATATAGGCCGCAGGAGTTAGAGGCCCGGATTCTGTATCCGTCGGGCGGGATGCAGCGGGCGACCGTGACGCTGGGAGCGGGCGAACGCGTTGTAGGGCAACTGCTCCATTTGGATGGATTTTACGTGGCAATGGTGGATGCGCAGGGCCAGTACAGGTCGTGGCCGCTGCGAGGAAATGTGAAGGTGCATGTGGAGGACCCGCTGCGCGGGCATCGAGAGCTACTTGAGCAGTACAAGGATAAGGACATTCATGACGTGTTTGCGTACCTGGAAACGCTGCAGTAGAGAGGTGGCGCCGGGGTTGGCGCTGGCGTTGACGATGGCTCTGATGGCGGGCCAGAGCGCGGCGCAGGCTACCCGTCCTGCCCCGCGGGCGGACTCGATCGCTCCGGTGGGGGATTCGTGGCCGACACATAATGGTGACTATTCGGGACGTCGGTTTAGCGCACTGAACAAGATTGATGCGAGCAATGTTCGATCGCTGGCGCTGGCGTGGGCGTTTCCGACCCATGGGGTAGTGATCAAGTCGACGCCGCTGGAGGTAAACGGGATTCTGTACTTCACAACTCCCGACAATGTGTGGGCTGTGGATGCGCAGACGGGGCAGCAGGTGTGGTCGCGCACGCGGCCTTCAGTGGGAAATCATATTGGACAGCGGGGAGTGGCGTACTACAAGGACCGGCTGTACTTTGGCACGCCGGACGCACACCTGTTGTGCCTGGAAGCGAAGACAGGCAAGCAGATCTGGGACGTGGTAATTGGCGATGAAAAGTTCGGTTACTACTTGAGTTCAGCGCCGCTGGTGGTGAATGGAAAGGTGCTGATTGGAACTTCGGGCGACCAGACGAATATTCCGCACTATCTTGAGGCTAGGGACTGGGAAACGGGAGCGCTGGTGTGGCGGACGAGCAGTTTGCCAGAGCCCGGAGCGCCGGGGTCGGAGACGTGGCCGGATGCGAAGTCGATGAGCCACGGCGGTGGGCCGATGTGGTTGACCGGGACGTACGACGAGACGCTGCACCTACTGTACTGGGGGACGGGGAATCCGCATCCGGTGCTGGATGGGAATGTGCGGGCTGGAGCGAATCTCTACACGGACTGCATCCTGGCGCTGAATCCGGATACGGGGAAGATCGTGTGGTACTTCAACGCTTCTCCGCATGACACGCATGACTGGGACGCGGTGGAGACGCCAGTGCTGTTTGATGGGGAGTTCCAGGGGCGCAGACGGAAGATGTTGGCCCAAGCGAGCCGGAATGGGTACTTCTTTGTGCTGGACCGGAAGACAGGCGAGAACCTGCTGACGAGCCAATTTGTGAAGAGCAATTGGGCTAAGGGCGTGGATGCGAAGGGCAGCCCCATTCCCGATCCGGCGAAAGAGCCGCATGTGGATGGGACGCTGGTGCAGAGCGCTACGTTTGGAGGCACGAACTGGATGTCACCAAGCTTCAACCCTCAGACTGGGCTCTTCTATGTGAATGCGCAGTCGGGGTATAGCTACTGGCACCTGATGCTGGATGCACAGGGTGGGCCGGAGGATCATCAGGGCGGCGCGGCGATTGGGCTGATGGCGCGGTCATCGCTGGTGGCGTTGGACTATCGGACTGGCAAGGTGAGGTGGCAGCGGGATCTGGGTGACGGACGGAATGGGGCTGGGGTGCTGACGACAGCGGGACACGTGTTGTTCTGCGGAGACGTGCTGGGGAATCTGCTAGGGCTGGATGCGCGGGATGGCTCAGTGCTGTGGCATGCGCGGACCGGAGCGAATATGAACAACGGGCCAATGACTTACATGGTGCAGGGACGACAATATGTAGTAATGGCCTCTGGAGACATGCTGTATGGGTGGGCTTTGCCGGAGCGCCGTGCGGAACGCTAGTTCTTGTCGGCCTTAGAAAGGCGGTGGCAGCCGCAGGATTCGCGGATGACCTGCGAGGCCGGGATGCTGATGCGGATGCCGGTGGTACTGCTGCGGGTGGCGATGAGATCGAGGAGATGGCGGGTGGCGATCTCGCCCAGCAATTCGGTGGGTTGGCGGACGGCGCTGATCTGGGGGCGGAAGATGCGGGCGAGAGGGATGTCGCCGAAGGAGAAGAGCGCGACCTTATCGGGAACGGAGTAGTGGAGTTCGTCCAGGGCCTCGAGGGCGAGGATGGTGGCAGCTCCGTTGGCGGGGAAGATGGCCTGAACGGGGGCACTGCCGGACATTAGCTTGCGGATGACTCGGATGGCGGATGGCTTGTCCTCGCACTGGACGTAAGGGAGCGGGGTGAGATTGTGGGCTCGCATGGCCTCTTGGTAGCCAAGGATGCGCTCTTCGATGGAGTGTATTTTGGAGTCAAGGCCGAAGCAGGCGATGCGGCGGTAGCCGTGGGAGATGAGGTGCTCGACAGCTTCACGGGCGGCGTTGCGATCTTCGATTTTGATGAAGTCTACGAGGGATTGGGGAGTGCCAGGAGGGATGCGGACAGGGCGCTCCAAAGCGATAAGAGGTATGTCGCCGAGGTCGCGGGGGCGAAGGGTAGTGTGGTGTGATGCGGTGAGGAGGATGCCGTCGACATGGTGGTCGCGCATACGCTCGATGAGTTGGAGGTCAATGTCGGCCTCGCCGTTGGTAGCCGCGATCCAGACGAGATAGCCGCGGGCGTGAGCGGTCTGCTGGACGCTATGAGCGATGGAGGAGAAAAAGGGGTTGGCAAGGTTGGGGAGGATAAGTCCGATGACCCGCGATGGCTGCCCCATGAGCATGCGGGCGGCCTGGTTAGGACGGTAGCCGAGAGCGTCGATGGAGGCTTTAACCTTGCGAGCGGTCTTATCGGTGATGTTCGGGTGCCCGTTGAGGTAACGAGAGACGGTCATGGTGGCGACTCCCGCAGCCTTGGCGACGTCGGCCAGCGTGATGTTCTTTCGGTTGCGGGAATCCATCGTCTTCGAGTTTACCGCGAGAGTGTGGGCGCGTGCGAGTCGTTCAGGGTTCTGGAGGCTGTTATGTTTTTGAATCGATGTAGGCTCTTTTCAACGAAAATAGTTGTTGAGCATAGGTCTTATGGTCGAGGTTGATCCGTGTTCATGCTTGATCCCCGTACGGAAGGAGGTTTTGCAAGTAAGCTAGTCATGCGACGGAGGCGGCGGCGGAGCCGTAGAGGAAGGCGTGAGCTTGCCGGTAATGGTGTTTTCTTCCATCAGTTCGACGCGCGTGCCGTCGGGATCGAAGAGGTTGACCTGCCGTTTCTGGTTGACGCCTGTGGCAATCTTCAGCTCCTTGCTGTAGTCCTTGAACGCAGGCCGAGACTTGAGAATGTCGATGGACTTGGAGACGTCGGGAACGGAGAGCGATATATGGTTCTTGGTGCCAAACTTGTCGGGCACCTTATCGTAGAGCATGAATTCGACATAGTCGGAGCCATCGGGAACCTTCATGTTGATCCAGCTCAGTTGCTTAGGGTTGGCGCCGCCACGCCAAGTCTCGGTGAAGCCGAGCATGTCGCCGTAGAACTGACGGGACTTCTCGCTGTTTCCGACGAGGATCCCGAGGTGATAGATTTTGCTTGAGATGCGAGTGGCGGGTTGGAACTTGCCGGCAGCCATCATCTCCTTTCCTGTGGGCAAATCTTGCATGAACTCGACAAGCATGCCGTCAGGATCCTTGATTTCGAACGCATAGTCGCCGGCACGAGTCTTGCCGCCGCTGGCTTTGACCTCGTATCCCTTAGAGCGGATGTAGGTACGCATGGCGTCGATGTCTTCGACAGCGAAGCAGAGGTGGCTCATCATGTTTGGGGGAGCGGTGGCTGGCTCGTTGAAGAGCTCAACATGTTGATGGTCGTTGATCTTGATGAAGGCGATGCGTGTGTCAGTGCTGTCCTTTTTGCTGAGAGACCATGCCTCGTCGAAGCCGAGCAGGTCGTGCCAGAAGGCGAGGGCTTTGGGGAGGTCAGAGACGAAGTAGCCGACGTGAGAGATGCCGGTGATCTTCGGCCGCACCGGTGCAGACGCCTGCGCGAAGGTCACCTGCGAGGAAAGTAGGAGCGATGCTCCGAGGCCCGCGGCTAGTGTCATGAATCGCTGCATGGAGATCATGGTCAGAGTATGCCTTTTGGATACGTTGTTGGGTGAGTTTGCCGGACCGTCGAGCTCCAGGCCGACTGTTTGTCATGCTAAAAGAACAAGCGCAGGGCCGACTGGAACCGGCGTGACGGCGAGACCTGGCTATAGATAAATTAGAGAGCCCTGACTGAAGGATCGCGCAGACACTCTGGAGTGTCGTCCCGTTGTTCGAAGATCGACCGACAGCAACCTCGTCATGGGACCCGGTTGACACCAGACGACGCCAAATAATTCTGAAGGTTACACCAATATCGTTCAAAGCTACATCTCAGGACTGACCCGATATTGTGGGACCTACTCTCAGAAATAAATCTTCCCAGCCAATTCGATTGAGCGGGCAGCATTTAGCGTTGATGTAATCTGGCCAGCGGAGTTGGAGTCGATATTAGTGACTGGTGTAGCGAATGTCGTGTGGTTGAAAACATTAAAGAACGCGCCACGAAACTCAAGCGAGCGTGTTTCAGTAAAATGGAACTGCTTCAATACGGAGATATCGAATTGAACGAGTCCGTCATTCCGCATAGTATTCGTTCCTCCGTTGCCATACGTATACTGCTGGGGCACTGTGAAGGCATTCGCACCGCCTGTGGGACACGAAGCATTCCGAGAGTTGTAGTACCAGCAATTCGGCTGGCGTACCATCTGTGGCTTACCCGTAATATTCGGCCGTTGCGACGACAAGCCCGTATTCGCCTGATCGTTGCTGATTGTCAGCGTGAACGGCAGTCCTGACTGAAGCGTTCCGACCCCGGACATCCCCCAATTCCCTATTAGCCCTTGCATAAACCCGGAGCTGTTTCCAAGAAATTTCTTACCGTGCCCGAACGGGAGATCGTACACGCCGCTGGTCACGAGGTTGTGATTTATATCGTAGTTGCACACGCCATAGTATCTGTATCCACCACTTTGTTCTCTCGTTAGCCCGTTGAAGGTACCATCTGTAAGGCAGCGACCGTACGTGTAAGAGACCAGGAAAGTTGCTCCCGCCAGAGCGCGGGTTTCGAGCTTGGCCTGCAGCGCATTATAGTTAGCATTCCCTGCATATCGCGACAATCCAATTGTTCCCCACTGAGGAAGAGGACGCCTAGTCTGAATCGTCCCAGCACCTGGGAAGGGATCGTTCACCTGGAAAGGCTGCACAATGTGTAAGGAGCGATTTCCCACATAGGCAACATCCAGCGAAAGTTTATTGCCGAACTGATGCTGCACAGCAACGTTGTACTCGTGCACGTACGTATTCTTTGCTCGAAGTTCCATCGTTGTGAGACTGGGCTGAGAGCAGGAGTTCGCTACAAATCCGAATGAGCACGCTGCACCGCTGGTGTTAGCGGCGACGATCGGCTGTCCAGAGTAAAAGTCCCCAAAGTTTAACGTAGGCATGGGCTTGGTGTTGTTCAGTGTCTGCGAAGCAACAAACGGGACAACATTCTGCGTGTTGTTGATCGCATTGTTGTCCGGAAAGAGAAAGAAAATACCGTACGCTCCACGAATTACCGTGTTCTGGCCAACGCCATAGGCAATCCCGAGACGTGGCCCCACATTTTTCCTCGCTGCTGGTCGCACCGATGTCGGAAGTCCCAGCGAGCTCGTGGTTTGTAAACGGTCAGAAAACAGTGCAACAAGAGTTGGAGTTCCGGGCTGCGCGTTCATAGAAAAGTCGTCTGGAACAACAACCTTTCCATTTGCTGGATTCAATCCAGAAGTCTGTCCTTTAATGCCATTGTAGAACGGATTGATCTCCCAGCGAAGGCCCGCATTAATCGTCAGTTTAGGACGAACCTTGAAATCATCCTGAACATACATTGCCTGGAAGTTGACATAGTTTCCCCAAAGTGAACGAAAGTAGCTGCGCTGCGAACTTCCGGGGTAGCCCAACAGAAAGTCTGCGAAGTTATCGCCAGAATATGCGTTATTGAAAGTAAACGTGCCAACCGAATTTGAACCGTAGAAGTATGTATTTGTGTCGTGAAAGTTTTCGTATCCGAAGCGCACCTCGTGCCTTCCGCTGGCGAATGTGGCGCGCTCGACATATTGCCATGAGCGAATCTTATTCTGTTTTGGATAGTTTCCACTTTGCCCAGCAAAGCCGGCGTAGTTCGATATATTTAGCTGTGGCAAGCCGGCGTATTGCGGTGGGGAAAGACCCTCGAGCCCCTTGATGCCTGCAGCAGCGTTGATGTCCTGCCCCTGCAGCGAACTTGTAAAGAAGAAAACACTACGATAGTAGGAGAACTGCGTCTCGGATAACCATTTTGGCGAGAAGATATGCGTTTCTCGCAGAACCACATTCTGACCGCGGCTACGCAATGGGAAGCCTCCCAGCGCCGGAAAGGGATTAGGATCTGTCTCACGGTTGTTGCTGATCGAGTAGCGGCCCATCAAGTGGTCCTTAGCGAAGATTGACTGATCGACGCGTAGGTCGCCTTGATCAAGTTGTTGCTTCAAGCCGTTGGTAAGCACTGCATGTGAGACGGTTCCACGTAGCTGGTTAGCATTCGGAAGATACTTTAGGAAATATGCACCCTGCGGCGAAAGCCGGTTAGCTGGGATTACGTTGTTAGCAAATGGCAGTCCGGTAAGAGGATCTTTTATTGTGATTCCACTTCCTCGATAATCTCCAGTACGCATTGCTGCATTAGGAACAATATTGTCAAAGTTTTGCCCAAGGCGGTAAAGCGTCGACTGCATGTCGATAAAGAAGAACGTATGGTTGCGAACAATTGGGCCTCCTACGGCAAAACCAAATTGGTTCCGATGTAAAGGCTGATTGCGGCGGTTGCTCCCGGTCGGTGGCACGTAGAAATAGTTTTTGGCGTCGAATGCATTATTGCGCAGGAACTCGTAAGCCGTGCCACGAAATGCATTTGTGCCACTCTTGAGTGTAGCGTTCACAATAGTAGGGCTGTGGCCGTAATCTGCCGGCATGTTGCTCGATTCGACCTTGAACTCCTGTAGCGCATCAACGTTGGGGGAGATGAGTGTACCTCCAAGCTGCGATTCTGTGATGTTAGAACCGTCGAGATACCACCCTGTCCACGAGGGCGAAAGTCCGTTGACGTTGACGTTAACCGCGCTGGCCCTGATCGAAGTACCTCCGGCAGGAATGTTCTGTCCACCCTGAATGAAGCTGACCCCTGGTGTTAATTGAGTCAACTGCCAGAACGAACGACCATTCAAAGGCACACTCTGAACTGTTTTCGCGTCGATGACCTGTCCTACGGAGGACGAAGCCTCATTGAGAAGAGGAACCTGCGTTGCAGTCACTTCGACACGCTCGCTCGTAGTTCCCACATGCAACACCGGGTTTATGGTGGCGCGCTGCGCCACCTGCAACTCGAGGTCCGGGATCTGAATCTTTGTGAAGCCTTCATGGGAGATCGTGATTGAATAATGCCCTACTTGCAGATTTGAGACATTGAAGCTTCCGCTACCATCGGACGTTACGGAGCGCTCTTGGCTGGTGCCGAGGTTTCTTACCGTGAGGGTGGCATCTGGTATGAATGCGCCTGTCTCATCCTGTACCGTCCCCAGGATAGTACCGGTGTTGGATTGCGCATGAACGGTCGAAACTACGAAGCAAAAGAATACTGTAAAGGCGAGCGCATGCCGGAGGAGCCGTCTGTAGGACATCATATGTACCCCATACATAGGTTTGTTCAACAAAAATTGATTCTCCCGGAACAGTCATTGTCTGTGTCTTACTGCGTATGTACAGCACGCCAGGAATCATGTTCGGAAGCGCTTCCGAAATTACACGGTAGATTTGAAGTTGTCAACCCAGAATGATAGAAGAAAATGCTTTTTTTGCGGCCGACCATTTCTCTCCAACTTACCGATTGACAAAATAGTTACGTAGAGAGATATTATTCTTGGAAGCGTTTCCAATATCTATATTTAAAAACACAAAGGGCTAACTTGACAAATGAAAAGTAATTCAGAAGTCTTCGAACTCACGGGCAGGACAAGTCTAGTCACAGGTGCGAGCAGCGGTATCGGTGCCGTATCCGCAGTTGCATTAGCCAAGGCTGGCTCCTACGTTATCGTGCATTTCAATTCGCAGAGAAGCGAGGCTGAGCACGTTCTTGAGAAAATTCGTTCTATCGGCGCCGACGGAGAGATCATACAAGCAGACCTCAGCACGCGTGATGGAACGGACCTCTTATGCACATTCGCGGCTGGTCGCCAGATCGATATCCTCGTCAACAATGCTGGCTCTCTCATTGCTCGCACGAGCGTCCTCAATTTCACACATGAGCTCTGGGAGAAGGTTCTGATGCTCAATCTGACCAGTGCCTTCTTTCTCTCGCAGGCGGTTCTTCCAGGCATGGTTGAGCGAAAACGAGGAATCATCATCAATATGTCCTCTGTCGCCGCACGCTTCGGGGGTGGACTGGGATCGCTTGCCTATTCGTCCGCAAAAGCGGCTGTTTCAACCATGACCAAAGCACTCACCAAGGAGTTTGCACCGCAAGGGATTCGCGTCAACTGTATTTCTCCAGGAACGATTGACACTGGGTACCATCGCACCTTCTCCACATCTACAGGACTTGACGGCGTTCGCGCCGCTACCCCGATTGGCCGGCTCGGCACCCCGGAGGAAATTGCCGATCTTGTCGTCTTCCTAGCCAGCGAGAGATCTACTTTTATTCACGGACAGGTCATCGAAATCAACGGTGGCTTCTTGATGGCTTGATACTAGTGCAGCGATTGCAAGCAGCACGCGTTGCCGACGACCTCCAAGTAACGCGTGCACTTCCTCACAAATTTTCAATCTGAAATCGCAGGAATCTGCACAGTGGTTTGGGCACGCGCTACACGAGGCAGCGTCCACACAAGCGCTGCGGCAATGATGGGGAGCGTACCGAAGAGCATAAAGACCGGACGGAATGAGTAGTGATCGACCAGCCATCCAGTCGCGAGGCTGAAGACCATGCCACCAAAGCCCGAGCCCATGCTGGCCAGCCCCCAGATTGAGGCTACCGCGTTTTTCGGGAATGCATCACGGGGCAATGCAAGCACATTGGCTAGCGCTCCGCTATATCCGAACGTCGCTAGTGATATCAAAACAATACTCAGTGCAGTGCTTCCAACCATGGCTGCTGGAAAGGCTGCCACCATGCAAGCAGAGAAGACGAGAACGCTGATGCGACGCGCCGTCTGATCTGAAATACCGCTCTTCATGATCAGCATCGTGAGTAGACCGCCGGCAAGATTGCCGATGCCGGCCGTAGCGAAAGGTATCCAACCAATCTTTCCAATCTGTGCGAGCGTAAAACCATGCCCTACCTTCAGATACTGAGGAAACCAAAATGTGTAGAAGTACCACACTGGGTCGGCAAAGACCTTAGAGAGCGTGAACTGCCATACGAAGCGGTCACGAACCAGACTCATTACGGGGGGAGGCGGTAGCTCTGGTTCAGCAGGGTTGGATGGCGGGGCTCGATAGATGAGCAGCCACATCATCATCCATGCAAAACCAAGTAAACCAACAATCACAAATGACGCGCGCCAGCCGAAGGTTATTGCCGACCAAGCCAATAGGGGAGGAGCCAACATCGCACCGACTGCGGCACCACTATTAAATATCCCCGAAGCCAGTGAGCGTTCTTTCGCAGTAAACCATTCACCAATCACCTTGACGCCAGCAGGATAGTTACCCGCCTCGCCCATCCCAAGCAGGAAACGAAACACGCCAAGGCTCATCGCACCAGTCGCCGCCGCAGAAAGTACCTCCGCCGCCGACCAGACCGCAATTGTTAATGCATACCCCAAACGACTTCCAAGACGATCAAGCAAAGGCCCGGAGATCCCATTCATG
>JBDTDX010000255.1:0-4883 GCA_039922815.1 Granulicella sp. | reverse complement strand
CCGCCAGAAGCTGTCCTCAACCTGCTCGCCGCCGGCGAGATCCGCCTCCATTGCGAGCAGCTTGGTATCGCCCAGTTGGACCGCAAGCGCACCCAGGTCGAGCTTCCCAACCCCAACGGAAATAAGAAGCAGCCGCTGAAAAGCTTCGTCGAGATGCTGCACCTCAAATTCGCCGAGCGCCAATCTGGCGGAGCCCCGGCTACGGTCCCCGGCGAAGCGCCCGTAACGTCCAGCGCTCGCACAGTTGATCCGGGCATCCTGATGAGGCTCGTGAGCCGCAATACCAAACGAGGCGCACAGTTCACGCCCCAGGGCGTCCTTCGCTGGCCACTCACGTCCTCCAAAGCAGAAGACGTTCTCGCCGAAACCCGCGCCCTGCTCGACTCTCTGGACGCCCGTGGCTCTGGTTGATAGTGACATTTCGCAACCATTGGTAAACTAAAAGTCGATAGGGCGCGTCCTATTTATTGGGCAAAAAACTCTCTCAGAAGATAGGTTCTTTATCGCACAGATCATTCACGTTGGCGGCATGACTATCACCTTCATCAAGAGTCGTCACGAGACCAATGATCTCTTTGACGCGTACGAAGTCACCATTCCACCACGCATGGAACTTGCGGTCCCGCACATCACTCATCTTCATCAGCAATGTGATGAGACAGTTCTTGGAGTGGACGGTTACACTTTGTGGACCGTCAATGGCGTTTTCACACGACTAGGCCCAGGCGATCAGCTCTTCATCCCTCGAGGCGCCAGCCATCGCCTTATCAACGAAGAAGGCGTCAGCGCGCGCATCCTCTGCGTCGTCACCCCCGGGATGCTGGGTCCTGAGTACTTCGAAGAACTAGCTGACGCCATGAACTGCGAAGGCCCTACAGACTACGTAACGCTCGGCCTCATCATGACCCGTTACGGCGTCATCCCCGCTACCATCTAGCTGACGACTGAGTTGCAGACTGAGTCGCCAACATGTCATGCCGTAAACTCACATCAAGTTTATGATCCTTCCCCTTCGCACCTTAACACGCACTCTCATGATTGGAGCAGCCGCCCTCATGCTCAGTCCCGCCGCCCCCGCGCAGCGTATCTCCGCTGACGGTGCCACGCAGACCTTCAGCTTCCTCTCGGAGCAGTACTTCACGGATGTTTATTTCCACTTCTCGCCCACCGCGGGTACGGCCGCAGGCTTTCATGACTACGACACCCAGCTTGAGGACGCCTCCGCCGCAAGCATCCAGAAAAACATCGTCCTGCTGCACATGTACGAGAAAAAGATCGAAGCTATCGATCCCTCCGCCCTCGACGCTTCCGTCGCTGGCGACCGCGAAATCCTGCTTGCCAGCATCCGCTCCAGCCTGCTCACGCTCGAGGTCATTCGGCCCTGGGAAAAGAACCCCGACACCTACTCTTCCGGCGCTGCCAACGCGATCTTCGTGCTGATGGAGCGACCCTTCGCCCCGGCCAACACGCGCCTGCGCGCCACCATCGAGCGCGAAAAGCTGATCCCACTCACCTTGACGGAAGCTCGCAAAAATCTCAAGAATCCTCCGAAGATCTACACCGAGATTGCCCTCGAGCAAATCGACGGCCTCATCAGCTTTTTCCAGAATGACGTGCCTGCCGCCTTCTTCTCCGGCCCCGACGCGGCCACCGACCCCGCTGCCAAAGCAGCCTTCGCGAAGTCAAACGCCGCAGTCATCGAAGCCCTCCAGTCGTACAGCGCGTGGATGAAGTCCGACCTGCTTCCCCGCTCGAACGGCGACTACCAACTCGGCGCGGATACCTTCGCGAAGAAGCTGGCCTACGACGAGATGGTCGATATTCCCCTCGACCGCCTCCTCGACATCGCATACGCCGACCTGCACAAGAATCAGGCCGAGTTCGCGCGTATCGCCAAAGAGGTCGATCCCACCAAAACACCCCAGCAGGTGCTCGCCGAACTCGCCACCATTCACCCCACTCCGAACAAGCTCCTCAACGCCTTTCAGGATCAGTTCGCCAGCCTGATCGCCTTCATACAGTCCCACCACATCATCACCATCCCCTCGAAGGTCGAGCCCACGCTCGAAGAGACTCCCCCCTTCATGCGCGCCACCACGCAGGCTTCGATGGACCCACCCGGAGCCTTCGAAACCCGCTCCACCAAGGCCTACTTCAACGTCACCCTGCCCGAGAAGGACTGGACGCCCGCTCACATCGCCGAGCACATGGCCGCCTTCAACGTCGGCACCATCACCAGCACCGCCGTGCATGAGGCTTACCCCGGCCACTACGTTCAGTTCCTCTGGCAGTCGCAGTTCCCCTCGAAGATCCGCAAGCTCATCGGCGCCAACACCAACCTCGAGGGCTGGGCCCACTACTGCGAGCAGATGATGCTCGACGAAGGCTATCTCCCGCCCGGCACCGCTCCCGGCTCCCGCGAGGCAAAGCTCATTCGCCTCGGCCAGCTTCAGGATGCGCTGCTGCGCGACGCCCGCTTTGTCGTCTCCATTCGCATGCACACCGGCGTAGGCGGCGCACTTTCCTTCGACGACGCCGCCAGATTTTTCGTCACGGAGGGCTACCAGTCACCTTCGATCGGCCTGATTGAAACCAAGCGCGGCACTGCCGACGCCACGTATCTTTATTACACGCTGGGCAAGCTCGAAATCCTTAAACTCCGCGCCGACGTGCAGGCAAAACAAGGTGCGGACTTCAATCTACAAACCTTCCATGATGACCTGATGCGTCAAGGCTTCGCACCCCTCAAAATCATCCGCAAGGCCATGCTGCACAATGATTCGCCTGTCCTCTAAGCCAGATTTTTGCATCCCATAACTACGGACACGGCCCCTGCACAGCAGTGCCGTCACAAAGTCTTATTGTGTCTTTGTTAGCATTATTCTCACGCTGGAACTGAGGTATTTCAAATCCCGATGACTCCGATGAAGATACGCAAGGCCGTCTTTCCCGCCGCCGGCATGGGGTCCCGTTTTCTGCCCGCAACCAAAGCGACCCCGAAGGAGATGCTCTGTCTCGTCGATAAACCGCTTATCCAGTACGGCGTTGAAGAGGCAGTCGCCGCTGGATGCACCGAGATCATCATCGTTACTGGCCGCGGCAAGTCCACCATGGAAGACCATTTCGATAAGTCTCCCGAACTCGAAGCGGCCCTCGAAGCCAAAAATAAGACCGCCCTGCTCGAACTCACACGCGCTGTCTCGAAGCTTGCGAAGATCAGCTACGTCCGCCAGCCCGAGGCCCTCGGCCTCGGCCATGCCGTCCTTATGGCCAAAGAGCTTGTCGGCAACGAGCCCTTCGCCGTCCTGCTGCCCGACGACATCGTCGACGCCACCGTCCCCTGCATGAAGCAGATGGTCGAAGCCTTCGAAGAAACCCAGTCCTCCATCCTTGGATCAGAGGTTGTCGAAGGCCCGGCCATCTCCTCCTATGGTTGTCTCGATTGCACCCAGCATCCGACCAACTCCCGCCTCTTCGAAGTACACGATATGGTCGAGAAGCCGAAGTTTGAGGAGGCACCCTCCAAAAACGCAATCATTGGGCGCTACATTCTCACCCCGCGTATCTTCGGTCTGATCGAACAGCTCACTCCCGGCGCAGGCGGCGAACTCCAGCTCACCGACGCCATCAAAGCGCTTCTCCAGTATGAGAAGGTCTACGGCTTCAGCTACGAGGGCAAGCGCCACGACGCCGGAGATAAGCTGGGATTCCTCAAGGCCACCGTCGAGCTAGGCCTCAAGCACACAGACCTTGGCCCCTCTTTTCGGGAATGGCTCACCACGTTCTCCTTCTGATGCACCCACCCTTTCCCGTAATGCATCTTAACGAAGTAGAAACCGAACGACGGAGAACAAATGCCCACCAAAACGAACGAAGCCAAGTCAGCGATCACGCGCAAAAAACTGATCGACCTGCTCAATGAAGACCTCGCACGCGAGTACCAGGCCATCATCGCCTACGTTAATTACTCCCAGGTCATTAAGGGAGCGGCGTACATGAACATCGCGGCCGAACTGGCCGTCCACGCCGCAGAAGAGCTTGCCCACGCCATCACCATCGCCAACCAGATTGACTATCTCGGTGGCATGCCCTGCGTCAGCCCCAAACCCGTCAAGACCTCCGAGAAGGCCACCGACATGCTCCACTTCGATCTCGATAACGAAAACGAGACCATCCGCCAATATCGCCGCCGCGTCAAGCAGTGTGATGAGCTCGAAGAATTCGCCACCGCCGAGCATATCCGGGACATCCTCCTCCAGGAACAGGACCACCAGATCTCCCTCGCTACCGCACTCGGCATTGATGTTCCCGATGTCGGCATTGCTGACTGACCTCGTTCGCAACGGCCCTGTCGCGGCTCCATCGCCCTCGACAGGGCTGGTTTCTTAGAACACCGTAGCAGTTGGTATAAAGCCTGATGTGTCCTTGTTTGTCATTCCCGAAGGGAATCTGCGGTTGCCTTCCTCCACACCAATAGCAAATCTGCTCTAACAGCATCCTTCTCGCGCCCGCCTCATCCAATCTGCAACATGGCAAACCTCTTCGACCCCATCCAGTTGGGAGATCTTCATCTCCCGAACCGCATCTTCATGGCTCCGCTCACGCGCCTGCGCGGCACCGCCGACCACATCCCTACCCCCATCATGGCCGAGTACTACACGCAGCGATCGACTGCCGGCCTCATCATCTCGGAAGGCATTCCGATCGATCCCATGGGCGTGGGGTACGACAATGTTCCCGGCCTCTGGTCGAAGCCTGGAAGCCCATCGTCAAGGCCGTGCACGAGCATGGCGGCCATATCTTCGCACAGATCTGGCACGTGGGCCGCATCTCCGATCCTGCCTTCCTCAACGGCCAGCTTCCCGTGGCACCAAGCGCCATTG
>JBDTDX010000254.1:0-7813 GCA_039922815.1 Granulicella sp. | reverse complement strand
GGTCGGCCGCTCCGAAGCCGTTATCCGCGAGCTCTGCCTCATCAAGGTCGCCGCTGGCCCCGCCCACCCTCTCGGCCAGCACTCCCGCTCGCAGATCTTCGAGCTCGCCACCGTCTTTCGTGCCCGCATCGTCGACCTCGCCCCCGAGTCCATCATGCTGGAGATGACCGGCAGCGCCAGCAAGATCGAAGGCCTCCTGCAAGTCCTCCGCGAGTCCGGCTACAACATCCTCGAAGTCTCCCGCACCGGCCGCATGGCCATGCGCCGCGGCCAGCACACCAGCCGCGTCCTCAAAGCTCTCGGCAGCCCCAACCGTTCCGAACAGAGCGAACCCGCCTTCCACGAGAAGCTCGACGCTGACGAGATTCTTCCCCATGAGTTCGGCGACGTCCACGCAGAAGAGGACTAGCCCACATTTTGTCCATTTCCACTAAACTTGTACCGATCAAAGAAAAGGAAAACGAACCACCATGGCTAAGGCATACCACGACGCAGACGCAGACCTCTCCCTCATCCAGGCGAAAAAAGTCGCCATCATCGGCTACGGCTCGCAGGGCCACGCACACGCGCTCAACCTCAAGGACTCTGGCGTCGAAGTCCGCGTCGGCCTCCGCGCCGACTCGCCCAACGCCGACCGCGCCCGCAAGGCAGGCCTCGAAGTGGGCACTGTCGCCGAAGTCTCCAAGTGGGCTGATGTCATCATGAACCTCACCCCCGACCAGACCGCCGCCAAGGTCTACTACGCCGACATCGAGCCCAACATGAAGCCCAACGTCACCCTCATGTTCGCGCACGGCTTCAACATCCGCTTCCGCACCATCACGCCTCCCGCCACCGTGGATGTCTCCATGGTTGCGCCCAAGGCCCCCGGTCACCGTGTCCGCGAAGTCTTCACCGAAGGTGGCGGCACGCCTGCTCTGGTAGCCGTCGAGCAGGATGCCAGCGGCACCGCACTTGCACTAGCCCTCTCCTACGCCAAGGGGATCGGCACCACCCGCGCAGGCGTTCTCGAAACAACCTTTACGGAAGAGACCGAAACCGACCTCTTCGGCGAGCAGGCCGTTCTCTGCGGTGGCACCTCTGCTCTCGTCAAGGCAGGATTTGAAACCCTCGTTGAGGCGGGCTACCAACCTGAGCTCGCCTACTTTGAAGTCATGCATGAGCTCAAGCTCATCGTCGACCTCATGTATCGCGGTGGCCTCGAGTACATGCGTCACTCCATCTCCGACACCGCCGAGTGGGGCGATTACGAAATCGGCAAGCGCATCGTCACCGCCGACACCAAGAAGGCCATGAAGCTCGTCCTCAGCGAGATCCAGGACGGCACCTTCGCGAAAAAATTCATCAACGAGAACGAGACCGGCCGTCACGAGTTCGCCCGCATCCGCAAGGCCGAAGCCGCTCACCAGATCGAAAAGGTCGGCGCCGAGCTCCGCAAATCCATGCCCTTCCTCGATCCCGTCAAGGTCGAGAACGGCGCTGTCGTCAAGGCATAACCCGCAGCATTACAGGGAAGGGCCTCCATTTGTGGATGGCCCTTCCAACCATCACGATCTATGCACAAGGATCACTTCAAAACGGCTTCATGGAATCAGCTTGCCCTCTATCGCGAGCGCACTCTGCAAGTCGTAGAGCATGGTTTGTATGAGGGTCGTCCTTATCCGCATATACTTCCGCTGCACGCATATCAGGCAAATATCCTACCGTCCATCCGCAACGACTTCTGGAGATGGCGCGCAACGCAGAATATTACATTGCACAAGTATTTCGGCCATCTTAACTCTTCTCAGGCTGCCTGTTTTAATCTTTTCTTCCCCTTTATCACTGCTACAGGCGGCCTTCAGCTGCTGGGAGATGCCTTAAAGCTCTCAGGTATTCCGGTGGCCGGTGCGGCCTTCGAGTTTGTCCCGGATCGCAGCGAGGGAACCAACATCGACTTCATGCTGCCATTTGTCTCCGGTGCCCGAGTCCTCTTCGAGATTAAGTACACTGAGCAGGATTTCGCCAAAGCTGCGTCCGACCCCAGGCATCATTCCAAATTCCAAACTGTCTATGCGCCTCGGCTCGCGTCGAGGCTTCAGCCTGATTTCCATAAGGAAGAGTCTTTCTCTAAGCATTACCAGATTGCGCGTAATATTTTGCATCTCGGAGACCATCCGGAAGATACGGTGATATTCCTTATTCCGCGTGCAAATAAGGCGCTCGCCTATCTCCCCGCCGTTCTTGACCAGATGCCTCTGCCAGTCATTCGTCCCCGCGTTCGCATCGTGTACTTTGAGGACCTGCTTCAAACTCTCACTCCTTATGTGGCGGGAACTGCATTGGAGACGCCGCTGACAGAGTTTCGCGAAAAATACTTCCCTACTTGAAGTCTGACTGCACGAATAAACTAAGGGTCAACATTTGTCGTCAGAGCATAGTCACAGGACACGCCCCTCGGTTCACCGTTCCTCGCTAATCTCCCAGCCAGCAGGAAGACTCCATCCTGCATCCAACATCTACATGCGAAAGCTACTGATCACGGCACTCCTCTCCACTGTCACGGCAGTTGCGCAGCCAGCACACCCCTCACATCCTATCGACAAGCTCGTTGATCACAATCGCGTCCTGATCGTCTTTGCAGCCGATTCAGCATCCCCACTCTTTCGCAGGCAGCTCGATCTCTTGGAGCCGCACAATGTGGACATGGCTGATCGCGACCTCGTCCTGATTCCAGTAGTAGCCACATGGCGACATGCTGACCGGCATCGCCGCTCAAGAACTGCAATCTTTACCAGTCCTGCGGAACAAGCCTACCTGCGCGAGCGCTTCAAAGTGAGGCATGCCAACTTCACTGTCATCCTGATCGGCAAAGATGGTGGCGAAAAGCTTCGCTCCCGATCCGTCCTCCCTTACGAACGGCTTGCCAGCACCATCGACTCCATGCCCATGCGCCAGCAGGAAATGAAGAGTCCCCGGCATCACTGATAACGCTGCGCATCCCGTAAACTAGAGGTATGCAGAAGGTACGCTCCCCGCTCTACGTCACCACGCTCATCGCGGGAGCCTTCTTCATGGAGAACCTCGATGGCACCATCATCGCCACCGCTCTCCCGCAGATAGCCCGCAGCTTCCATGTCGGCGCGGTCAGCCTCAACATCGGCATGACGGCCTACCTGATCACCCTCGCCGTCTTCATCCCCATCAGCGGATGGGTAGCTGATCGCCTCGGCTCGCGTACTGTCTTCGCTGCGGCCATCGCCATCTTCACCATCGCCTCGCTGCTCTGCGGCATCTCTCAGACGCTCACACAATTCACGCTCGTGCGGATTCTCCAGGGTATTGGCGGAGCCATGATGGTCCCCGTAGGCCGCCTGATCGTCCTCCGCACCACTCCCAAGGAGGACCTGACCAAGGCCATCCTCTACATCACCTGGCCCGGCCTGACCGCTCTTGTCCTGGGACCGGCGCTCGGCGGATTCATCACCACCTACGCCAGTTGGCACTGGATCTTCTTCCTCAACCTTCCCCTCGGCATCATTGCTCTCGTCCTCACTATTCTTTGGGTCGAAAACACCCGCATAGAAGAGCGCCATCCCTTCGACTGGCTCACCTTCGTCCTCGCCGGATTCGCCTCAACCGGAGCCGTCTACGCCATGGAAAAATTTGGGGCAGATGGCGTGGAATGGCATCTGCCCACCATCATCCTCATTCTCAGCGCGCTTAGCGGAGCCGCTGCCATCGTCTACGCCTTCCGCCACCCCAAAACCTCCCTCATCGACGTCGAGTCCATGCGCCTCAAGACCTACTCCCTCTCGATCTTCGGTGGCAGCGCCTTCCGCATCGCCGTATCTGTCCTCCCCTTCCTGCTGCCGCTCATGTTCCAGATCAGCTTTGGCCTCAACGCCTTCCAGTCCGGCTTGTATCTGCTTGCGCTCTTCGGCGGCGACATGACCATGAAAGCCTTCGTCGTCCAGCTTCTCCGCCGTTTTGGATTTCGCCGCATTCTCATCGTCAACGGCATCATCACCGCCGGTTCCATGGCCGCGTGCGCCCTGCTGATGCCCTCCACCCCTCCGGCGCTCATCGCCCTCGTGCTTGCCTTCCACGGAGCCTGCCGCTCCATGGAGTTCACCTGCATGACCACTCTCGCCTATATCGAGATTCCCCCCGAGAAGATGTCCCGCGCCAATGGCTTCCTCTCCGCAGTCATGCAACTAAGCCTGGGGCTGGGGGTAGCTATCGGAGCGATCACCGTGCGACTCGTCGCCCATGCCTACGGCCACTCTGCAGTCACTCCGCAACTTCGGGATTTTCACATCGCCATCTTCATCATGGCCATCCTGAGCCTCGCGCCGGTCTTCGATAGCCTGACCCTTTCCCCCGATGCCGGTGCCGCCACCAGCGGCCATCTCCAGCCCCCGCTCGAAGTCCACCCCGCATAAGCCGCCTAACCCGCTCACTCCATCTCCGATTGGGAACCAATCGATGAAATCCACCGTAGTTTCTACAATTACAGCAGTAGAATCCAGCTATGGCGACCACATCCCAAACTCCGTATGAAGAACAGGCCGAGCCCTCCCTCGTAGCCATGGTGCCCGACGTGCCCACGCCGACGGCGGAGATCGCCGCTGCCTTGCGCACCATCACCCCACTCGACGGTCTGACCGACGAGGAATACACATGGCTCGCCACCCATGGCACCGAGCGCATCGCCAGTGAGGGAGTTCTCATCTTCCGCGAGAACGAGCCCACAGCGCACATGAACTTCATTCTGCGTGGCGAGATCCACGTCCGCCGCCGCAACTCCGGTCCCCTCTCTCTCTTCATAGGCCGTGCCGGGTTGATGACCGGCCTCCTCCCTTTCTCCCGCATGAAGGTCTACGGCGGAGACGGCTATACCATCGGCCAGGCCTGGGTGCTTGACGTCCACAAGGATCTTTTTCCCGCCATGCTCCTGGCCATACCTTCCATGGGCCAGCGGTGCGTCTCTGTCCTGCTTGACCGTGTCCGCGAGGTTACCCGCATGGAGCAGCAGGCCGAAAAGCTCTCCGCCCTCGGCAAGTTGGCCGCCAACCTCGCCCACGAACTCAACAATCCCGCCTCGGCCGCCCAGCGCTCAGCCGCCAGCCTCTTCGGCGAACTTCGCGAGTACGGTGGGCTCAAATATCGCCTTGGCAACCTTTGCCTTAGTGAGGCTGAGTCCTTCGGCTACAGCGACTGGATCAACAACGCCCGCGAGCGCATGGCCGCCTACAGCCCCGAAGCCGTCGCGCCCGTTGGTCTGCTCGCAGCCAGCGACCGCGAGAACGAACTTGTCGGCTGGCTCAACGCCCACAACATCCCCGCACCCTGGACCATTGCACCAACTCTTAGTGAAACGCGGCTCCCCATCGCCATCCTCGAAGAGTTAGTTGCCGTCGTCCGGCCTGAAGTCCTTCCCGTCGCCCTCGCCACGGTCGCCCACTCCCTCCGTGTCGAACGCCTCGCTGAAACCGTCGTCGACTCCACCGTACGCATCTTCGACCTCATCAGCGCCATCAAGGACTACTCCTACATGGATCAGGCACCGATTCAGGACATCGACCTCGCCCAGTCGCTCGAGACAACCCTCTCCATGTTCGGCTCACGCCTCGCTAACATCAACGTCGTCACCCACTTTGATCCTCACCTGCCCCCCGTCAGCGCGTACGGCGGCGAACTCAGCCAGGTCTGGACGGCTCTCATCGAAAACGCCCTCGACGCCATGCAAGGCAAGGGCACACTGCGCCTCACCACCAGCGTTACCGGGCAAATGGCCTATGTTGAGGTCTGGGACACCGGGACCGGCATCGACCCAATCTTCCTCTCCCGCATCTTCGAGCCTTTTTTCACGACCAAAGCGCCCGGACGCGGTCTCGGCCTCGGCCTGGATACCGCCCAGCGCATCGTCAACAAGCACTCCGGCTTCCTTAACGTCGAATCAAAGCCCGGCGCTACCTGTTTCCAGGTCCGCCTCCCCTTCGAACAGGCGCAAGCCTACTAATTCGCTCTCGTCCACGCAAAAAGCGCGACAGGATAAATCCCGTCGCGCAGACTGTATCTCCAAATATCTGAATTTGTCAGACTTTTTTAGGAAGAACCCTTGCCTACTTCGTAATCTCAACGCCTCGCCAGAATGCCACATGGTGCTTCACATTGCGCGCAGCCGGCTTCGGATCAGGATAGTACCAGGCGGCATCGGGGTTCTCCTGCCCATCCACAAGAATAGTGTAGTAACGAGCCTGACCCTTCCATGGGCAGCTTGATGTCGTCGAACTCGCCTTCAAAAACTCGCGCTTCACCGACTCGTCCGGAAAATAAATATTTCCCTCGACGGTCTCGTACGATTCGCTCTCAGCCAGTGTCTGGCCATTCCAGACTGCTTTCGCCATTATCTGCTACCTGCACTCTTTCCAAGAAGTTCGAGCGTCTTCACGACGCTGCTCTGCTAGGGCTCCAAGTCCCGAACCGGGGAGCCGAAGTCGATTGTAACAGAAAGGCGGCAGCGGAATGGAGCACGACTCAACTCGTCGTCCGTGCTCGATTTACGAGATTACGCGCTGCCGAACCGCTTTAAGATCTCGCTATAGATCGCCTTCGCCGCCGGATATCTTTCAATCAGCGTTGCCGTCTGCTTCATGAACAAACCGGTTTCTTTCTCCGATTCCGCGTGGAAATGATGAAATTTGGCATAAATCAGAAGCCCTTCCCCATTCGAAGCCAGGTACAGGTCCGCGTCCAACGCTCCCTTCACCACCAGCGACGCCGCCATCTCCCAATACGTCGTTGCCTGCCGCCAGAACACGTTCTTGTCCGAAGTCTTTTCCCGAGAAACCGCGCGCAGTTCCTCCAGCGTTTTCGGATTGAACTCAGAGACCAGGAACCGTCTTGCCTGGCGAAGCGATTCTTCCTGCCGTAACTCATAGAGCTTGAGGACTAATTCAGCATCTGCGGCACTCGCCATGTTTTTCTCACTTTCCGAATCTAAGCTACACTCTCGATGACCGCTCGCGTCTGCGACGGGTCGGGTTTCTCCAAAACCGGGATGGACGCCGCTCCGGTAATCTTCTTCTCATAGCTGCACGGAGCGTGTGCCGGCTCCTCCACCGGCGCACCCTTCCCCGCTGCATTCTTCTTCGGCCGCCGCTTCGGCAATCCTTCCGCATTATTCGGGCAGACCAGGAACGTCCCCTTCGCGTTCGACACCTCGAGCACATAGGTGCTGTCACATTTCGGGCAATGCTGATTCACTAGCTTCAGATTGCTGGCAAAGTCGCACTTCGGATAGTTCACGCACCCGTAGAAAACATCTCCGCGCTTGGTCTTGCGCACGGCGATATCCCCACCGTCCTTCGGGCACTTCACTTCCAGCAGGTCCTGCTTCACATACTTGCACTTGGGATAGCCGGAGCACGCAATGAACTCGCCATACTGCCCATCCCGCTGCAGCAACGGCTTGCCACACTTGGGACACGCCTCCTCCAACTGCACCGGCGGCTTCTGCTGCACCTTCTGCGTCAGCTTCCGAATCGTCTTGCACGGCGGATCGTCCGAATACCCCGGACAACTCATGAACGGACCCCAAGGTCCATTCTTCAGAACCATCTGCCGGCCGCAGTTGTCGCAGAACTCCTCCTCCGGAGCCTCGTCCGCGCCCGGTGCGCTCAGATCAGGTTTTGCCGCGAAGTTCTCCTTCGTAAAGTCGCAGCTGAACGGCTCGGCAATAATCTTCTTGCCGAACTTCGTCGCCTCATTCACCGCCCGCGTCATGGCCTTGACGTCCGCAACCTCTTCCGAGAAGTTCGTCACATCC